>DATEJC010000641.1:0-21735 GCA_035278345.1 Bradyrhizobium sp.
GATTTCTGGACCCCTTGCAGCGTGATCTGACCCATGATGTGTCGCCTTCCCTTACTTGACGGCGCCGAAGGTCAGGCCGCGGACGAGCTGCCGCTGACTGAACCAGCCGAGGACGAGAATTGGTGCGATCGCGAGCGTCGAAGCTGCCGAGAGCTTTGCCCAGAATAGTCCTTCCGGGCTGGAGTAGGAGGCGATGAAGACGGTGAGCGGCGCGGCCTGCAAGGTGGACAGGTTCAGGGTCCAGAACGCCTCGTTCCAGGCGAGGATCAGGTTGAGCAGGAGCGTCGAGGCGAGCCCCGGCACCGCCATCGGCGTTAACACATAGACCAGCTCTCGCCCGATGGTCGCGCCATCCATGCGCGCTGCTTCCAGTATGTCCTTCGGGATTTCCTTGAAATAGGTGAAAAGCATCCAGACCACGATCGGAAGATTGCCAAGACACAGGATGAAGGTGAGGCCGGTCAGCGTGTCGAGCAGACCGAAATCCCGGTAGATCAGATAGATCGGCACCAGCACGCCGACGGGAGGCATCATCTTGGTCGAGAGCATCCAGAGCAGGATGTCCTTGGTGCGCCTGGTCGGCGAGAATGCCATGGACCAGGCGGCGGGAATTGCGATCGCGAGTGCGATCAGCGTTGATCCGCCAGCAACGATGATGGAGTTGAGCGCGTGGTGAAAATAATCGCTGCGCTCCTGCACGGTCGCATAGTTCTCCGTGGTCCAGTGGAAGAACAGGAACGATGGCGGGATTGCAAATGCCTCCAGCTCGGTCTTGAAGCTCGCCAGCACCATCCAGAGGATCGGAAAAAAGACCAGGAAGCCGGCGAGCCAGGCGGCAGCGGTCGAGATCACCTTGCGTCGCGTTGTTACCGCGCGTGCCATGCTTACGCCTCCAGGTTCCGGCCAACGATGCGGACGAGGAAGAAGGCCACGATGTTGGCGATGATGACGGCGACGAGGCCGCCGGCGGAAGCACTGCCGACGTCGTACTGGATCAGCGCCTGCGAATAGATCAGGAAAGCAATGTTGGTGGTCTGCAATCCCGGACCGCCGCCGGTCGTGACGAAGATTTCGGCGAACACGGTAAGCAGGAAGATCGTCTCGATCAGGATCACCACCGTGATAGGGCGCGCCAGATGCGGCAGCGTGATGTAGATGAAGGTCGACAGCGCCGGCGCGCCGTCCATCTCGGCGGCCTCCTTCTGCTCCTCGTCGAGCGACTGCAAGGCAGTCAAGAGGATCAGGGTTGCGAATGGCAGCCACTGCCAGGAGATGATCAGGATGACGGCGAGCAGCGGGGCGTCGTTGAACCAGTCGATCGCGGGGACGCCGAACAGCTTTGCGATCCAGGCGAACAACCCCGACACGGGGTGCATCAAGAGGTTCTTCCAGACCAGCGCGCTGACGGTCGGCATGACGAAGAACGGCGCGATGACCATCAAGCGGACGATGCTGAGCCCAACCACCTGCTGGTCGAGCAACAGCGCCAGCGGTACCCCCAGCAGGATCGTTATCGCGAGCGCCGAACCAACCAGAACGAGCGTGTTCCGCAGCGAGGCGAGGAAGGCGGGATCGGTCAGGAAGTAGCGGAAATTCTCCAGCCCGACGAAGCTTTCGGAGCCGGGATCGAGCAGATTGTAGTGCAGCGTCGCGAAGTAGATCGTCAGTACGAGCGGCACGATCATCCAGATGAACAGCAATGCGACGGCGGGGGTGAGCAATGTCCGCGCGAGCAGTTGTGTCTGCTGGGTCGCCATCCCCGCCTCCTTTGGAAAAGGGCGACCATCCTCGGTGCGGCACGGGATGGTCGCAAGCACCCAGCTCGGGAGGATGAGCCGGACGAGCGGAACGAAGCCTACTTGATGTAGCCCGCGCGCTTCATTTCCCGCTCGGTCGAGGACTGGGCAGCGGAGAGTGCGGCGTCGACGGATGTGGAGCCGGAGAGCGCAGCCGAGAACTGCTGACCTACGCTGGTGCCGATACCCTGGAATTCAGGGATCGCCGCGTATTGAACGCCGACATACGGCACGGGCTTCACCGTCGGCTTGTTTGGATCGGCCGCATCGATCGAAGCCAAAGTCAGCTTTGCGAAGGGCGCGACCTTCAGATAGTCCGGGTTCTGGTACAACGAAGTCCGCGTGCCCGGCGGCACATTGGCCCAGCCGTCCTTGGATGCAACGAGCTTTGTGTAGTCCTTGCTGGTCGCCCAGGCGATGAACTTCTCGGCTGCGTCGACCTTCTTCGACCCGGCGGGGATCGCAAGGTTCCACGCCCAGAGCCAGTTCGCGTTCTTTCCAAGGCCGGTGTTCGGCGCCAGCGCAAAGCCGACGTTGTCGGCCACCCTGGAGTCTCTCGGGTTGGTCACAAAAGAGGCTGCGACGGTTGCATCGATCCACATCGCGCATTTGCCGGCATTGAACAGCGCGAGGTTCTCATTGAAGCCGTTGGAGCTGGCCCCGGGAGGGCCGGCCTGCTTCATCAGGTCGACATATGTCGTAAGCGTCTTCTTCCACTCCGGCGAGTTGAACTGCGGTTCCCACTTCTCGTCGAACCAGCGGGCGCCGTAGGAATTGGCCATCGCGGTCAGAAACGCCATGTTCTCGCCCCACCCCGCCTTGCCGCGCAGGCAAATGCCGAACACGCCTTCCTGCTTGTCGGTAAGCTTCTTGGCGGAATCGATGACGAAGTCCCAGGTCGGCTTCTCCGGCATCGTCAAGCCGGCTTTCTGGAACAGGTCGGTGCGATACATAACCATCGAGCTCTCGCCATAGAACGGCGCGGCGTAGAGCTTGCCGCCGACCGAGACCGCGTCGCGGATCTTCGGCAACAGGTCGTTGACGTCGTAGTCGGCGCCGAGCTTGTCGAGCGGAATCAGCCAGCCCTTCTTGGCCCAGATCGGTACCTCATACGTGCCGATGGTGAGCACGTCGAACTGTCCGCCCTTGGTGGCGATGTCGGTGGTCACGCGCTGGCGCAGCACGTTCTCCTCCAGCGTCACCCATTTGACGGTGATGTCCGGATTCTTGGCGGTGAATTCGCTGGTGAGCCCCTGCATGCGGATCATGTCGCCGTTGTTGACGGTCGCAACCGTCAACGTCGTCTGGGCGATCGAGGGGGCTGAGATCAAAAGGGCAGCCGCGCCCGTAACGGCGCAAAGGACGTTTTTCAAGGTGACCTCCCATCGCCACGTTGAGCATATGCCCACGTGTTGAGCGTATGTTCATCCCGTCCCCGATTTTTGTCAAGCGCGGATACACGGCGCGCGCGAATTGCCGACACACGTTCACACCCTGGAATGAGGTTTTTGCGGACGCGAAGGAGCGTTTAGCGCTCGAGGACGGCGCGCGCGGTCGCTTCGTCCGTGATCAGGCCATTGATGACACGCCCCGCAAGCGCGGCCTTGATCGCCGGCACCTTGGCCGCGCCGATGGCCGCCGCGATCGTGGTGGATCGTGCCGGAATCTCCGGCGGAATGCTGGTCAGCCGCTTGTTGCTGCCACCCTTGATGATCCGCCCCTTGGCATCGTAGGCCCAGCCGGTTACCTCGCCGACTGCGCCCAAGCGCATCATCTCGAGCAGTTCCTCGCGGGTTACAAAACCGTCGACATGGATCTGGGCCTTCTGGTCCATCTGGCCAATGCCGATCAGCTTGAGATCGGCCTTGGCTGCGACCGCCTTGACCCTCGCGATCGGCTCGATACGAACCATGCGATTACGCTCGTCCTCGCTCGACATCAGGAAGGGCAGCGGCATCGGATAGTGGCGCGCCCCGGTGCGATCGGCGAGCCGTCCCACCGTATCGTAGAAGCTCGCCGAACCATCGGTGGAAATGTTGCCGACCAGCGAGACGATCTGATGATCGGGCCGCTCGATTGGCGAGACCCGTTCGACGGCGGCGCGCACTGCGCGGCCGGTGCCCAGCGCCACGATGACGGGTGTTTCCGAGCGCAGCGTCGTCTCGAGCAGGTTTGCGCAACGCTCGGCGATGCCGGCCGTCGACAAGGGCGCCGAGGGGTCGCTGGGGACGACTTCGCAATGCACCAGATCGAACCGATCCTTGAGCCTGGAAGCCAGTTCCATGCAGGCCGCGATAGGGTGTTCCAGACGAAACGTGATCAGCCGCTCAGCCAGGCACAGCGACACCATGCGCTGCGCGGTAGCACGCGAGACCTGCAGCATTTTCGCGATCTCGTCCTGGGTGTGGCCGGCAATGAAATAGAGCCAGCCGGCACGGGCTGCATCGTCCAGGCGGGACTTTTCGCCCTCAGAGGACACCATGACGCTCCGCTATCCTTCCATCCAGAAATCGGCCATCCGCTGGAATACGCGATCGGCGCCGGCGGCGCGCAGTATGGCGCGCCCGTCCCGCGATTCGTAATGGCTGCCGCCGAAAAATCCCCACACCTTCATGCCCGCCGCCTTTGCCGCCGTCACGCCGCTGATACTGTCTTCGATCACCAGCGTGCGCGCTGGCGCTGCCTGCATCTTTGCGGCGGCGTAGAGAAAGAGATCGGGCGCCGGCTTTCCACGCGCCACCATCTGTGAGGTATAGAGCCGATCGCCGAAATAGGAAGCCAGATCCGTGCGCGCGAGCGACAGGGAGACGCGGTCGATGTCGCTCGATGAAGCGAGGCAAAATGGCGCATCCAGATTGTCGAGCAGCGCGGCCACGCCGGGGATCGGCTGAAGCGCGGTCTGGAAAGTCCGGCTGACACGCGATTTCAGCTCGTTCAGGAAGCTGTCGGGGATCGGTCGCCCCTGCCCTCCATAGTATTGAAGCACAGCCGCCGTATTGCGCCCAAGGAACAACTCAAGCGCCTCCGCGAGCCCGAGCTTGATGCCGTAAGTGGCAAGTGTTTCGGAGAGGCACTGGCAGCTCAGTACCTCGCTGTCGACGAGGACGCCGTCGCAGTCGAAGATGACCAGGTCGATGTCGCGGAGCGGGGAGCTCATCCCGCCATGAGATCATATGCTCTTAGCATGAGCAATAGATCACAATTCTGCACGGCAGCCGCCGCGACGCCGCCTCCATCGGCCAGCGCGGAAACAAGGGACAAGGCGCTCGGCAATCCAGCCTGGTCCGGGCTGAAATTCGGAGCGGATCGAGCCAGCCTCCCAACTGAAAGGGTCCGTTCTGACATGCACCGTTACGCCCTGCCTGTTCCTGGGCAGCAAAGAGATTCCGCTATCAACGCGGTCCGCTATTTGCCGTCGGTTTCCCGCCAGAGTGTCCAGATCCAACCGATGAAGGTCGCAACCAGCACAGGGTAGGCATAGGTCGGCAGCGGTGTGGACGTTGGCTGCAGCGGCTCGCCCCAGAAAATTCTCGCGGCGGTGACAATAAACAGGACCGCGCTCACTATGCCGAGTATTCGGATCGGCAAGGCGAATAGCTTGGGAACACTGATGAGAAGAAGCGCCGTCGCCCAAAGAGCGGTGCCAGCAGCAAAGGCCGGGATGCTTCCCGGAAGACCGGCCGCAGGGGCTGAAAGCAAGATTACACCTTCGCCAATGGCAAAGACGAGAAAGCCACCAGCGACAACGTCATATCCCGCTCGAAAGTATTTTGTGGCGAGCATTGCAGCGGCCATTACGAGTCCCGAGCCGTCGATCGCCCACAGAATCGCCTGCACGTTTTGTTGCGTTACCATAGCGCCCGCCATGCCCAAGGCACCACCAAGTGCAAGGCCCACGGCAGCGATGACGTTGATCGAACGATGCATCTTCTTCCCCCAGCGGTCCAGCAAATCTACGCTGCCGAAAATGAGAGAACAAGCGACGATCAATGTCACGGATTGGCTTACAAGGCCGCCGCTTGCACTGAGCATTTACTCTTGAAGACCAGACGCCTCGGTTGCCACGGCACGAGGCGAGCTGGATCGAGCTTCAAGCCTCAACGCTACGTACCCTTTTCATGCAAGCAAAAGCGAGATTAGCCCCTTGGTACCGGCATGGATGTCAATTGCGCGAAATCGGGCACCGGAGCATGACCGAAGCCGACACAATCCAGCGAGGCCAAGCGCAGCATGCCCTGCTCGATGCGCAGTCGCACCTTGCCATGATGACGGTGATAGAGATCGGAATGGGCTGCAAGGAATGCATCCGCCTCGCTGGCCGGGCGCTCGCAGAAGCCATCGACGAAATGATGGCCATTACGCTCGACATGGGTGAGCCCAATATAGTTCACGAGCGCCAGATCCTGCTGCAAGGAAACGCCGGCATGCACCGTGAGGTCCTCAGCCGACATGAAATAGCGGCGCGCGGTGCCTTCGGCGTTCCATTTCTCGCAGCGGGCGCGATTGATGACCGACTTATAGAAGCCCTTGCAGGCCTTTGACGACACACCGTCATAGCCGAGTGTCCGGGCGCGCGGGAAGGAATCGATTTCGCCGTCGGACTCATCGATAATCAGCGGCTTCGCCTTGGTGAAAGGTTCGACCGAGGTGGAGAGCGCCATCTGGCGTGCAATCGGCTGCTCGACGAACAGGGTTGACCTTGCCAGACGCTCAAGAGCCGGTGTCGCCTCGATGACATGCCACAGCTCCAGCGCAGCTTCGGCGGTGGCATATTGCTCGTTGCCGTCGATGGTAGCAAAATACGGCTCGGTCATGCGATCCAGCACGCTCGCGATCTTGCTCAACCGTTCGATATCAGCCTTCAAGTCGCCACCGACCTTGAGCTTGAAATAGCGCTGACCATAGGCAGCCACGACCTCCTCGAGCGTCTCGGGCAAGCCATCATTGACGCGATCCGCCGGCGCCTGGTCCGACGCAACCAGCGGATCGACCATGCCGACGGTGTGGCGTGCGGCCATGCTGGGCGCCGGCTTCAGTTCAGCAAGGAACCTGGGAAAATCGAAACCAGCCATATCCGGGATGATGGCGTGCGCCTCCATACCCGGCAGGTTGGCCTGCATCGCGCCATAGAAGCTAACGCCCTCGAGACGGCAGACCGCATCCAGGATCGCACGGTCGAGCAGCGCCGGGCCATAGCTCGCCACCAGCGGCAACAGTCCTTTGGCGCTGCAGGCCGCGACATGCTCGGCATAGTGGTCGGCAAAAAATCTGAACGGCGTGCGGGGCTTCGAAGCCACGTAGAGATCCGCCGCCATCGCGAGCGAGCGGCGCAGCTGGTCGGCAGCCTGGTCGTCGGTCAGTTCGGGTCGTTTGTCGAACCATTTGCCGCCGATGGATTCGGCGGCATAGCCCCAGCCCTCGCGGCCATCAGCAAGCCGCACGAGCAGCCGCAGCACTGCTTGCCGTCCACCGGTGGAGACGATGTTGCCGAAACGAAATGTCATGCGGTTCTTGAAGGCACGCTCGAACGGCTCGACGGCCAGAACGGTGAGAACTGGAGCCTGGCTGGTCATTGCGTCGCCTCAATCAATCCCTGCAAATAGCCGATACTGCGGGCGGCGCAAGCAGCACCGTCCGGCTCATATTCGAATGGCTCAACGGCAATCCAGCCGCGATAGTCCAACCGCTTCAGCGCCGCAATCAACGGCGCAAAAGAATCAGTGCCCTGGCCGGGGCCGCGCTTGTTACGATCGTTCACCTGGATATGCGCCAACAGGCCGGTCGGGAACCAGCGCTCGACCAGCGCATCCGGTGGTTCGCTCTCCATCTGAACCGCAGCACTGCAATCGATCATGGTACGGAGTGCCGGACTTCCGATCTGGCGCAGGATTGCCGCAGCTTCATCCAGCGTGTTGATGAAATTGGTGCCCGGAGCTGCCAGCGGCTCGATACAATAGGTGACGCCAGCGCGTTCCGCGTGCTCCGCGATGGCGGCGAGAATTGCCACTGCATGGCCACGCGCCGCATCCGCGTTGTCGTCGGGCAGCCGCCGCTGCGCTGGTGAACCATGCACCAGCACCTCGCCACCCAGAGCGGCGCACAGGTCGACCAGACGACGCATCACTTCCCGCGTTCGATCGCGAACGCCGGGATCGTCCGAAGTGATCGACAGGCCGGTTGGCTTGACCAGCAGCCAGTGCAGACCCGAAATACTCAAGCCAGCGTCCTCGGCAACCCGGCGGACTTCGGCGATCCGCCGCGCCGACAGCTTGTGCGGCTCTTCATCCAGCGTGAATGGCGCAACTTCCAGTCCCTGATAGCCAAGCCCGGCGGCGAGGCGACACTGCGCAACGAAGTCGCGGCCCTCTGCGATAACCTCGTTGCACAGAGCCAGCTTCATGTTCTCAAGCCTTACGCCCGGTGAGCTTCTCGAAGATGTCCAGCGACAGCTCGCCTGCCCTGGCAGTTGCCCGCACCTGCATCGTACGCGGACGAGGCAGATCGATCGGCTTGATCTCCGCGATGCGGCCGGGACGAGCGGTCATAACCACCACCCGGTCAGCCATGAACACCGCTTCCTGGATCGAGTGCGTGACGAACAGGATAGTCTTTCGTTGCTCCGAGCTTTCGCCCCAGACCCGCAACAATTCCAGGTTCATGTCGTCGCGTGTCATGGCGTCGAGCGCACCGAAAGGCTCGTCCATCAGCAGCAGCGGCGGATCGAGCAACAGGGCGCGACAGAGCGAGGCACGCTGCTGCATGCCACCGGAGAGTTCGTTCGGCCGCTTGTCCACGAAATCCTGCAGGCCAGTGAGCCGCAGCAATTCGAACGCGCGTTCTCGATACTTCTTCGGATCGAGGCCGGCCAGTTCTGCCGGCAACAGCACGTTGTCGAGGATCGTACGCCAACGCAGCAGCACAGCGGCCTGGAACACCATGCCGACCGCTGCGATCGGCTTGGTCACTTCGGCGCCGTTGACCTTCACCGAGCCACGAGTCGCCCTGTGCAGGCCGGCGACGATGCGCAGCAAGGTGGATTTGCCGCAGCCGCTGGGGCCGACAAGAGCAACGAATTCCCCGCGGCGGACGTTGAGCGAAATGTCGCTCAACGCCTCAACGGGGCCGCTTTCCGCCTGATAAATCATGCCAACCCGGTCGAGTTGGATTACCTCATCGTTCAACGCATGGCCTCCTCACGAACCGGGTTCAGGCGACTCCAAATTCACTTGAAATTATCTGGCACGGACACTTTGGTGAGGAACTCGTTGGTGTAGACATCATCGCAAGCCACGGTCTTGCTGAGGCCCATATAGGTGTTCACCAGGTCAACAGAGCCGCACATCTTCTTCGGGTCCATCCACCCGATCCCGTTCTGGCGATAGCGTTCGGTTTTCATCAGGCTGAGACCGAGCATCATGTTGGCCTTGATGAAGTCCACGCTGATCTCCGGCACATGCTTCTTGTAGATGGCGATCGATCCGTCAGGATCGGTCATCACATCACGCCAACCGAGATACGAAGCCTCGATGAAAGCCTTCAGCGCCTTCGGACGCTCCTTCATGGTCTTTTCGCTGGCCATGATCGACATCGAATACATGTCGAAGCCGAAATCGGCCCAAGGCATGAGAACCGACTTGCCGTCGCCGCCCATGGCCTTGTCGTAGTTCGGCTGGCCCGTGAGATAGTCGGCCACGGCGTCGACTCGCTTCTCGCTCAGCGCCGCGACCTTGGCAGAGGGTTCGACATTGACCCAGGTGACCTTGTCCATGTCGACGCCATGAAGCTTGGCGAAGGCCGGCCATATCTGGCGCTGGCCGTCGCCGGGCGGCGCTGCGATGGTATGCCCTTCCAGATCCTTCGGCTTGCGGATTGGCATGTCCTGACGGCTGAACACGTTCAGCGGCGTCTTGTCGAAGATCATGCCCACGGTCTTGATCTTGGCGCCGCGCGAGACGGCGGCGATCACGACAGCGGCATCGGCCAAGCCGGCATCGGCACGGCCAGTATCTACCTTGGCGATGGAGTCGCCCGACCCTTTCGAATTCTCCAGCGTCACGTCGAGGCCCGCCTTCTTATAGTAGCCTTTGTCCAGCGCCACCCAATAGGCGGTGTGGTCGCCCACCGCGAACCAATTCAGGGCGAACAGGAATTTCTCCTGCGCCTGAGCAACGGAGACGCCCGAGAGCGCAAGCGCCGCCGTCATCACAGCGCCGAACAATGTCTTGTACCGCTTCATCTCTACCCTCCTGTCAAAGTCACTAACGATGGTCGCCATTGTCTGCCCACGGGGTGAGAATGCGGGTCAGCATCGCCACGATACCGAAGAGCAGAAATCCCACGAGCGAAATCCAGAACAGCGAGGCAAACGCGACTGCCGTATTCATGCTGCTCTGGGTCGCGATGATCACATAGCCAAGGCCGCGCTGCGAGGCGACGAATTCGCCCACGATGGCGCCAACGACCGCTGATGTTGCGGTGATCTTCAGCGCGCTGAGAATGAAGGGATACGCATTCGGTATCCGGATTTTGACGAACACCTTCCATTTCGGGGCGCTGAACACGCGGCCCAAGTCCAGCAGGTCGCGGTCGATCTGGGTCAGGCCTACGGCGGTGTTGATCACGACCGGAAAGAAGCCAATCAGCGCACCGATCAGCATGTTCGGCAGGATGCCGTATCCCATCCAGATCAGGAACAGCGGCGCTACCGCCACCTTCGGCAACGTGTTGACGAAAACCAGGAACGGCATAAGGGCGCGCGAAATCAGCGGCGACCAGGCGATCATCGTACCGAGGATCACGCCGGCGGCCGCCGCGATCGTGAAGGCGCCCAAGATTTCCAACGCCGTCACCCAAATGTGACGTCCCCAGGGAATCTCGTTGCCAATCAGCGCAGCAAGGACGGAGAGCGGCGAGGGAAGCAGGTATTCACGGACGCCACCGATCGTAACGGCAAACTGCCAGGCTATCAGCAGCACAACGAATAGCGACAATGCCGGCAAGCGCGCGGCGAGCCATTGTACCGCCTTCATCATACCCCCTTCAGCGAAAGCTTGCCGTCGCTCGAAAGCCAGCGCTCGCTCGAAATTCGTGCCATCGCTTCGTCCCTCAACCCAGTTCCGGCCCGGCGACAGCGAAGGACCGCGCCGTATCAGCAAACGATTCTAACTTGCCGCGCACCACGCTTGAAGGGTGGCATGACGCGACAGAATCTCCTCCAAAGGTTCAATATCGGCGATGCGGTCGGGCAAAGTCGCGACAGCCATGTCCGATTTAACTTGCCGCTTCATCGGATCAAAAGCTCCGCTCGGCCAAGGCCGGCCGACGGCCGAGCCATGGCGCGGCCTGCTCGAAGGCCCAAGATGCCTGCAACACCAGAAGGTCTCGGTGACGCGGGCCAACCAGATGCAAGCCGACCGGCAGGCCCTCGGAAGTCAGGCCGCACGGCAAGCTGGCGGCCGGCTGGCGGGTAAAGTTGAAGGGCGGCGTGAAGGCATACCATTCGCGTGCGCCATAGCCTTCCGGAGCATCGCGCGTCGCATCG
Source organism: Bradyrhizobium sp. (assembly GCA_035278345.1). Lineage (GTDB taxonomy): Bacteria > Pseudomonadota > Alphaproteobacteria > Rhizobiales > Xanthobacteraceae > Bradyrhizobium. The sequence continues at coordinate 11,338 of DATEJC010000641.1, forward strand.
AAAGCCGCTACGGAGGTCACCGGCGTCAGTAGCAGGTCGTATCGCTGGTGAAATTCGCGCATCCGGCGCGCAAACTGCGCCCGCTGCATCTCGGCATCCAGATGGTCGATGGCAGTGGCATTGCGGCTTTGCTCGACACGCTGCACCAGATCGCGATCCATCATCGCAAGCTGCGCCGGGCTGAATTTATGGAACGCATAATCGGTGAGGCCGCGCATCAGTTTGGCCATGATCTCGCGCGGATCGTCGAATACCTTCTCGACCAGCTCCACCTTCGCGCCGAGCCTTTCGAATACTTTCGCTGCGTCCTCGATCAACGCCGCAACTTCCGGCTCGACCCGCGCGCCGCAAAGCGTCGGACTATATGCAATGCGCCAGGTTTTCGGGTCGGCGGCGAGATGGTCCTCATACTGTACCGGGTCGTAGGGCAAGGCCTCCCAGTCGCGGTCGTCGGGACGGGTGATGACGCTAAACATCAACGCGGCATCGGTTACCGTGCGGGTCATCGGGCCGAACCCGGCAAGCGTGGCATAAGGCGTCGGTGGATACATCGGCACTCGTCCACCGCCGGGCTTGAAGCCGTAGATGCCGCAGAAATTCGCCGGCATGCGGATCGAGCCGCCGGCGTCGGTGCCGACCGCCAGCGCGGAAATGCCCGCCGCCACGGAAGCCGCGGCGCCGCCGCTGGAGCCGCCCGGCGTGCGCGCGGGGTTCCAGGGGTTGCGCGTGACGCCGCAGAGCGCAGTGTTGGTCGTGGCCTTGGCGGCGAATTCACTGGTCGTGGTCTTGCCGAAGATGACCGCGCCTTGCTCGCGGAGCCGCGCCACGATTGGACCGTCTTCGGTCCAGGGCTGCTCAGGATCAACCGTCTTCGAACCGCGCAGGGTCGGCCAGCCCTTGGTGAGGATGATGTCCTTGATCGAGACCGGCACGCCGTCGAGCGGCCCCAGCGGCTCGCCGCGCTGCCAGCGCGCTTCCGCCTCGCGCGCGGCGGCGCTAGCGGCTACCGCATCGAGCAGGCAGAAGGCGTTGAGCTGTGGGTTGAGGCCCTCGGCACGTCGCAGCACCGCCGCCGTTGCCTCCACCGGAGACAGCGTTCTGGCGCGGTAAGCTGCCACCAGTTCGGAAGCTGTGGCCCAAGCTAGATCCTGCATGTGTCCCCATGTGATCAACCAGTTGGTTGATTTGAAACCAGGGCTCGTCCGGCTGTCAAGACGATAAAGCAGCTGCGACGTCAGGGACGCAACGCACTCATCATCATCTCGACGACATGGCGGCGGCGCTCCGCCACTTCCCCCTCATCGTCGAGGTTGCGTCCGAAGATTGCCGACAGCGTATGGATATTGTTGAAGTAGAAGAAACCGAGGCCGGCGATGGAGATGTAGACCTGCAACGGATCGAGTTTCTTGCGGAACAGACCCTCCTTGGCGCCGCGCTTCAGGATATCGTCGAGCGCGCTCAGCAGCGGCGTGTTGAGCCGCTGCAGGTTAACGATCTGCTTCAGGTGCTTGCCCTTGTGCAGGTTTTCATCTGTGAGCAGAAAGACGAAATCGCGGTTTTCGGCAAGGTAGTCGAATGACATTTCGATCAGCCGACGCATCGCTGCCGCCGGCTTGAGGCGGCCGAGATCCAGCGCGCGCTCGCGCTCGCGTATGCCGTTATAGGTAAGCTCCAGCACCTTGGCGTATAGGTTATCCTTGTTGCCGAAATGATGGTAGACGAGCTGCTTGTTGACGCCGGCAATGGCGGCGATGGCGTCGACGCGGGCGCCTTCATAGCCGCGGTTCGCGAATTCTTGCCGTGCAGCGGCCAACAGCAGGTCGCGGCTGGACTGCTGCTGTTTATCGTTGGCTTCGCTGCTACGGCTCGTACCCGCGACCGACATACCCTGCCCCACGCTCAATCCATTGGACGTTGAATCCGCACTATACAGGGCCACGGCGGGGATTCCACATGCGCGCGGCCGGCCCTGATACTGATCGCAGCCTCAATCAGTGAGGGCAAAGACCGGCTGGGAAAGGAAATTGCGATTGGCATTGTCGATCACCCCCGTGATGGACGGACCGGCAGTGCTGCGCCATTGCATGATCGAAAGAGTAGCGTCGCCGATGCCGCACCAAGACGAACGATCCGCCAGAGCTCCCTCCTACAACGGACCGCTCACGGAATCCTGTTCGGCTCGCAAAACCGTCCTAGCTATGAACGATGAAATCACCAGCCTGCAAGCTGCTCGCCTGCACGTTCTTCAGCAACACCGTGATGTGGTTGGCGCTATCCAGGGTGAGCAGCGTGTCGTTTCCGGTCAGGCCGCTCGCCTGAGCCGTTTGAGCCGCTTGAATCAAGTTTTGGATATTTGCCGAGCTGATGCCGCTGAATTCGCGCAGGTCGATCCTGTCGATGCCCTCGACAAAGTCGGTAATCGTGTCCTGCACCGAACTCGAAAAGTCCGGCCCGAACACGAACTGGTCACGGCCCGTGCCGCCGGTCAACGTGTCGGGGCCACCTGTCGAGAAGATCACGTCATTGCCCGACGTGCCCTCCAGGGTGACGCCGCCCCCACCTGAATTACCAGGCGTGAAAATGAAATTGACCGTGCTGGAAACGCCCCAATTGTCGACGACGCTCAAGGTGATCTTTTCGGTCGCAGGCGGGGTTGCTCCAGGATCGTAGGTGACGCCGGAGAGCGCGCCGTTGATGGTGGCCAGCGAGCCGGAGCTCGCCGACGGTGTGATCGTGGTGCCGGACGCGGCCCCGGCCGTCACCGCAGTCATCGTCAGGGTTGCCGCAGCGTCGGCGTCGTTGACATGCAGTCCCAACACAGTTGTCGAATTGTCGGGATTATTGACCAGGGTGAACTGGGTCGTATCAATCGACGGCGACCCATGGCTCCAGCTGACGAGCGTGCCGGTGCCACCGTCCGTGATGATCGAAAAACCACTCGGATCGTAGTTGCCGAGTAACTGAATCGCACCGCCGGCGAAATTGACTTGCAGAAAGCCACTGTTGTTGGTGACGCTGACGCTCGCCGGGGCAATCCCGGTCAGGTCAATCGTATCGCCGAAGGTAAAGCCAGTGACCGTTCCGGTGAAGTGGACGGGATCCTGAAGCACCAGCATCCCGCCGGTTGCCGGATTTATGTCTGCGAAGCGAACGTTCATATCCGCCGCGCCGGTCAGCACGAGCGATGCGTCATAGATCAGGGCCGCGCCGCCGCCGGTCACCGGGGCGCCGATCGTCAGAGAACCCGAATCGACCGCGATCAATCCGCTGTTGGTGAAGCTCGTCAGGCCGCCGATTGAGGACACCCCCCTCGTCTCGATGGTTCCCGCATTGGCGAGCGTACTGGTGGTGCCGGTGAAGATGTTTGCGCCGCTGAACTGCCAATCGGCGCCGGCCTCGATGGTGAAGGTCGCGTCGTCACCAATGACAAGGCCGCCGAGATAGCCGGCGTTATCGATGGTGACGGTTCCGGTCCCGGTGGTGTCGGCATCGAGTGCAGCCGTCTGGCCGACCACCGAACCCCTGATCGTGACGCTCACATTGCCGCCATTGTAGCCGAGTGCGGCAACGCCAAAGCGGCCGCCCGTCACATCCGAATCGGACTCAACGACGATCGTGATGTCGCCGTCGCCGTAATTGACGCCGCGAATGCCGTCGGTACCAGCGGCCGCCAGGATTGTGGCGTGGCTGTCGACGAAGACGCTGCCATGGACGGCGTTATTGGGCGTGTTCAGATTGTTCGGGTTGTAGCCTGCCAGGATACCGGCGGCCGGGTCGCCGGATCCCGTCGGCGTCGTGCCGGAATGAATGGTACCGGAGGCATAAACGTCGACCTCCGATGTCGCGGGCACGACCACGGTGGGATTGAGCGGATCCGCCGTGGTCGCCTTGTTGATCGCAACAATGCCGGAGCTACCCGAGGTAATCGAAGTACTGGCCGACGTCGTCAGATGCACGCTGCCGGGGCCAAAATTCTGCGCAAGAATGCCGATGCCCGAACCGTTCGGCGGACTTGCGCCGCCAGAAGCAACAATCGTTCCGGCAAAATTGTTCACATAGATATCACCGACGCCATAGTTATAGGCCCTGATGCCATCCCCCGCATCAGCCGTGATATTGCCGGAGTTGTAGACGGAAACTTCGCCATGGACGTTGTAGTTCGCCGGATTGGTCGGGCCCGGACTCGTCGCCTGTCCGATATAACCTGCGAGGATGCCGGCCGGCTGGTTGCCAAACCCGGTGAGGCCGACGCCGGAGTGGATGGTGGCGGCGTTCGATACAAGCAGCGAGCTGTTGAACGACGGCGCAATGCTCGTGGCCTCGTTGACCACGTTGATGCCGGCGCCGCCCTGGTGGGAATCGATCGTATCTCCCGTCGATGTGACGACCGACATGTTGCCGGCGTTGGTGCTCAAGGCGAAGATACCGTAAGCCGTACTGGAAGCTGTACCCGCGATGATGGTCGTATTGGCGTTGACGGTGACGGCAATGTCACGTGTCAGCACGCCAGGGGCTACCGGATCGGTGAACCCGCCATCGGCGTGGGCGTAGATGCCGTGTGAGCCCGCCGTGATATTGGCGCCGGAGGCCTCGTTGATGGTGATATTGCCGTAGCCGAAATTGTACCCCTGGAGGCCGTAGCCGGCCGCCGTGATAAGCGCCGCATTGTTGATGAATACGTTGCCGCTGACGTACTGGTTCGCATGCCCGCTTGCGCCAAAGAAGCCGGCGGCGATACCGGACGGCGTGTTGCCGGCGTTGGTCAACAGGTTGCCGGAATTGATCGAGCCGGCCGCCGTCACCGCGATCACGGCAGGATTGCCAGCGGTGGCATTGGCTGCGAAGAGATTGGCGAGATCCGAGCCCGCTGTCGGATTTGCGTCGTTGACTGCGTTAATGCCGTTGCTGCCGGAATTAATGAACGACCCACCCGACGTGATGACCGAGATGTTGCCCGGGCCGCGATTGGTCGCCGCGATGCCATAGGGAGCATTGCCGCCCCCGGATGCCGATGCGGCCGTCAGCGCCTGAATTGAGACGCCAAAGCCGACGCTGACCGAGATGTTTCCGACGCCATAATTGTACGCAAGGATGCCAGGACCCGCCGCAGCGAGGAGAGTCGGATTGGGGTTGCCAAAGGGATTGCCGTCGCTCGCCACATTGACGATCACGTCGCCGTACACGGCGGAACTGAACTGGCCATTACCCGCAGGATTGTAGCCCGCCTGGATGGCAGACGGTGCGCTGCCGCTGTTGTTGAGATTGGCGCCGGACGAAATGAACCCCTGGCTATAGACCGAGACGGTGCTGCCGCTGCCGGAAGCAATCGCGGTGGCCTGATTGCCGGCATTGATGCCCGTGCTGCCCGAGGTGATGGTGGTGCCCCAGCCGGCATTCACCAGCGAGCTGCCCTTGCCGTAGGTGAAGGCAAAGATGCCGTACTGAACAAGGCCATTGCCGGGAGTCGTTACTCCAGCATTGACGGCGTTGATCGCATACTGGCCCGGCAAGAACGTGACCGAGGTGTTGCCGGCGCCGTAGTTGTAGGCATGGAGGCCGGAGCCGTACAGCGCGGTGATGTTGCCACGGCTCTCAATAGTGACATCACCGGTGATCGCGGTGTTCGGTGGGTCAAAATTCGTCCCATTGTTGGCGAGGATGCCGGCGCGAATGCCGCTTGCGCCGGAACCGGCAACATTGGCCGTTGCGCCATTGGTGCCGCCTGTGACGTTGGATGAGTTGTAGACCACGACGCTGGCCGAACTAGGCGTTGCTTGCCGCGCGACCGCAGTGATGCCGGTGATGCCGCCGCTGATTGTCCCGCCCGAAGTGGCGATGTTGACGCCGCCGCTGCCATTGGCGGAGCCAACAATTCCGAATGAGGTGGTGCCCGTCAGGTTGGCGCCAGGGCCAGCGAATATCCTGATATTGCCGTTAAGTGTGTTGGCCGCGATCGCACTCTGGCCGCCGGTGACATTGCCGTAGTCGACGATGTCAGCGTTGCCGCTGCCAGCCGCAATGTTGACATTGATGCCGAAATCGCCGGCGGAAATGGATGACGCCGCGCTGACGATCGCGCCGCTGGCGCCAGACGTGCCAACGCGCAAACCGAAATTGTTGGCCGGTCCGGTTACCGAGATGTTGGAGTTCGAATTGACGACGAGCGCATAGGTGTTGGCGGCGACGCTGTCGGCTGTGTTGAGATTGTAGCCGGACCCCGTGGTGCCCGCGATGTGGTTGTTGTCGAGGACGTAGACACTGTAGAAGTTGACCGGCGCCGCCGGCGAGTTGTTCGTTGTCGGCGTGTTGTTGTTCGAGACAATCGTCGTGCCTGCACCTATCGCGGGTATCAGGATGATTCGGTCGGGCGAGAGGACATTGAATATATTTCCGGACAGCCCGGATCCTGACACCTGGAATGCATAGTTCTGCACTCCAGTCACCGTCAGCGTCGAGCCGCTGACGTTCGCGGCCGTGATGCCGCCGCCCTGCAGGGTGATGATGGAGCCAACGTTGCCGTTGGTGCCGGACGTGAAATTGAGCGGCAGATTGGCGCCGACCGACGCCGGACCGTCGAACGTCAGAAGCCCCCTGCCTGCGAAATTGATCGTCTGCGTCGCCGCCACGGCAAGGCCGAGCTCGAGAGCCGAACGGTCACCCAGGTTGATCGAACCCACTCCGGTGACGTCGCCGAAAATCTGTGCCGAACTGTTGGGCAAGACGAAGATGTTGCCCGTGTTCGCCAGCGCAATCGCGTTCATGGCCGACAAGGTGGCAAGGCCGGATATATTCATGAAGCCGGCGTTGTTGATGGTGCTGGCGCCGCCGCCAAAGAAGTTCGACCCGTTGAGATTCCAGAATGCGCCGGCCGCATTGGTGAAGCTGCCGCTGCCGCTGAACGTGAGATTGCCGGTGATCGAGCCGTTGTTGGTGACCGACCCATTGCCGGCGTAGAACGAGAAGGCAAAGTTGTTGGTCGTACGGGCAAAGAGAGTCGAGGCGATCGACTTGCCCGCGCTGTTGGAAACCGTTGCGGTCTGGCTGCTGTTGCCGTTGCCGACCGTCACGACAGGGATGAACGGTACGCCGGGCGCATTGACCGTCCCGGAATTGGTAATCGAGATCAGCCCATTGGCAGAATTACCGGATCCGTTGTTGGCGGAGATGCCGACGGCTGCGGCATTGATGGTGCCCTGGTTGTCGATCGTGATGTTGCCGCCAGCGATGGAGAACGCGGTAACGCCACCACCCTGCAATGCCGTGACGGACGACGACGACCGCAACGTCGCGCTGAGGCTGCCATCACCGCTGTTGTAGAGATTGATGCCAGGACCGGAAGCCGCGGTGATCGTCGCCGAATTGTCGACAACGACATTACCGTGAACGTTGGCGTTAAAGTTCCCTGGGCCGTTGGCGTAGCCGGCCGAGATGCCGGAAGGCGTGCCGCCACCTGAGAAGAAATTGAAGCCCGAATTGATCGTTCCCGTCGAAGTCGTGACCGATATCTGTTTTCCGAATGCGACGCTGGCGGCCCCCACATTGGCATTGATGCCGGTGCCGCCGGACTGGAACGTCGCGCCGGTGCCGGTCGAGATCGAGATACTGCCGCCGCTCGTATTGTTGGCGCTGATCGCGGCGATGCCCGATAGCGCACTCGCCGTTACCGTCGCACCGCTTTCGACGGTAACGGCGATATCGGAAGGCGAGGCCGTACCCGGGACGGACGAGTTGGCGCCGATGCCGTACTGCAGACCGTTGACCGATGTGCCGGTCCTCGAGATCACCGTGACGTTGCCGTAGCCGACGTTGAAGGCGATGATGCCCCACTGCCCACGGGACGTGATGTTGGCGTAGTTGTCGACAAGCACCGTGCCGTTGATGCTCGTGTTTGGAAAGCCGGAGGGACCGTAATAGCCCGCTGAAATGCCCGCCGGCGAAGCGCCTCCCGGCGTCAGGTGCACGCCGGCATTGATCGTGCCGCCAGCCGTAACCGTGACGGTTGATCCGGCAGCCGCACCAACGGCATTGGCCTGGTTGATCGCAAGGATGCCGTGCGAACCCGAGGTGATATTGGAGCCGGAGGTCGTCGTCACCGCGACATTGCCGCTGCCGTAGCTCGTGCCGTTTATGCCGAACACGTCGCGGGCGACGATGGTGGCGGCATTGCTGATCGTGACATTGCCGCCGCCGTAGTTGTAGCCGCGGATGCCGTCGCCGCCGGCCGCGTTGATGGTGGCAAAGTTGCTGATGCCAACGTTGCCGAACACGCCGGGATTGGGGGTGTTGGTTGTGCCACCCCTGTATCCGGCGAGAATGCCGGCTGGCCGGTTTCCGGCGCCCGTCAGCGTGGTGCCGGAGTCGATGGTGCCGTTGGCCGTGACCGAAATCGAACTGACGATGACGTTGCCGCTCTTCGGCAGAACTGTGGCTTCATTATAGGCGTTGATGCCGGCTCCGGCGGAGGTAATCTCCGTTCCGGATGCGGTCGTCACCTGGATGTTGCCGGTGCCTCGCGACTGCGCCTCGATGCCGTAAAGCGTGAGGCCGGTAATCAGCGCGTTGGTTCCGGTGTTGACGGCGATGTTGCCGTTGCCATAGGTGCGCGCGTAAATGCCGTCATGGCCGCCGGTGACGTTGCCGCTCTGGCTGATGGTGATGTTGCCGTTATTGGCGCTGTCCAGATTGAAGGCGGTGATACCGCTGAAGGCAGTGCCGGTGCCGGTCACCGGACCCGAACCGTTGATCAGGATGCTACCGCTGCCGGTCGCGGTCTGCTGGGCGAAGATGCCCCGGCCCGCCAGGCCGGTGACCGGTCCGGACGTCGTGATCGTTATCGACCCCGTTGCATTCTGCGTGACCGAGATGCCGGTGGCGGCTCCGGTGATCTGTCCGGTTGGATCAACCGTCAGATTGGCCGGACCGGACACGTTCGCGCCGGTAGCATAAAGATCGATCGCGTCGCCCGTCGATGTCGCAACATTACCGCTGCCGCTTATCTCGACAGCGCCTGCGGCGACGGAAATCGCATTGAGGGTCGCGGAGAGGCCGCCGGCGGCGATCTGCAGATTGCCGCCCGTTCCGGTGAAGGCGGCGACGACGGGCGCGGCGCCCGAAACCGCAGCGGTGGCGCCGTTGTAGACGACCTTGACCGGCTGGCTTGCGGTACTGCCTACATTGCCGACAGAATCCACGACGCGCGTGAGATAGGTAAAATCCGCGCTCCGCAGCGTGCTATCGGTGAACGTCCACCGCGTCAGGCTGGTTCGGGAAACATCCGTCCAGGTGACCCCGTCGGTGCTGATCTGGACCTTGTCCCCAGCCGCGAGTATGCCGCTTGTACCGGATACGATGATCGCGGTGCTACCGGGCGATGAGCTTCCGGATACTGACGTGATCGCAACCGCAGCGCTCGGCGCCGTCGTGTCGATGCTCACATGGAACGCTGTCGAGGCCGCACTCTGATTGCCAGCCGCGTCCGTTGCCTTGGCGGTGAGCGTGTGGTTGCCCTGGCTCAGCACCGACGTCGTGATGGAGTATGTGCCGCCCGCAGCAACGCCAGTGCCCACCACGGTCGTGCCGTCGGTATCGTAGATCGTGACGGTGCTGCCGGTTTCCGCAGCGCCTGTAATCGTCAGCGTTGAGTCATCCGTGGATCCGTTATCCGAAACTGTTCCCGTTATCGGCGGGACGTTGTCCGTCACCGACGTGATCGACGGTGCGCCAGGCGCCGTGTTGTCCACCGTCACCGTGATGACGTTGCCGGTCGAGCTGTTGCCCGCCGCATCCGTCACCGAGGCGCGGTACTTGTAGGTGCCGTCGGCAAGCCCGCTCTGCGCCGTCGAGGTCGTCGTCCAGGTTACGCCGTTGTCGGTCGACACCTGATAGACCACCGTCGAGCCGCCCTCCTGGCCCGACAGGCTCAGGGTGAAGCTGTTGTCCTGCGTCACGAAGTCCGAGGCCGACGAGCCGGTGTCGGTGAAGCCCGTCAGCGCCAGCGTGCCCGCATTCGGCGCGGTGGTGTCTTCGGTGACCGTGAAGCTGGACGAAGCATTGCTCTGGTTGCCCGCCTGGTCGGTGACGCGCGCCGTAATCGTGTAGGTCGTGCCGTTGGTCAGCGTTCCCGTCTGCAGATTGACAGCGCCGTTGGCGATATCGGTGGCTGTCAGCGTATACGATGTGCCGAGCTGACTGCCCGTGCCGGTGCCGTTGTAGAGCTGCACCGTATCGCCTGCGACCGCTCCCGTCCCACTCAGGCTAACCGCCACGGTCAAATCGGTATCGTTGGTCGAGCCGCCGCTGGTCAGCGTCCCCGTCACCGGCAACACGTCGTCTGTCACCGACGCAATCGACGGCGCGTTCGGTGCTGTGCCGGTCTCCGTGACAACGAACGAACCTGAC
>DATEJC010000642.1:0-10095 GCA_035278345.1 Bradyrhizobium sp.
GAGCTTGCCGCAGGCAAAATAGTCGAGGAAGAACAGCGGCTCCGCGCCCTGCACCACGAGGTCATTGACGGACATCGCCACGAGATCGATGCCGATGCCGCCATGCAGTCCGGTATCGATGGCGATCTTGACCTTGGTCCCGACGCCGTCGGTGGCGGCGACCAGAACCGGGTCGTTGAAGCCGGCGGCCTTGAGGTCGAACAGCCCGCCGAAGCCGCCGATTTCGGCGTCGGCGCCGGGCCGGGCGGTGGCGCGGACCATCGGTTTGATCAGATCGACCAGCCGGTTGCCGGCGTCGATATCAACGCCCGAATCCGCGTAAGTGAGCCCGTTCTTGCGGTCCGCCATGCCATTTCCCGAGTGTTGGCCGCTGGTTACGTCGGATTCCGCCCCGGTGCAATGGCTCGCAAGCGCCACCTCGATATACTATGTTCATAACAGCCGGTTGGCCCCGCCCGGGGCCGAAGCCGGTCGGTAGCCGGGAAGCTCCGCGTTGAATATTCCGAACATCATCACCCTGGCCCGCATCATCCTGGTGCCGGTCATCGTCTGGGCCATCGCCTCGAACCAGATGGAGATCGCATTCGCGGTCTTCATCATTGCCGGCGTCAGCGACGCCGTCGACGGTTTCCTGGCCAAACGATTCAACATGGCGAGCGAGCTCGGCGCGCTGCTTGACCCGCTCGCGGACAAGGCACTGCTGGTCTCGATCTATGTCGCGCTTGGCATCTGGGGCGCGGTGCCGCGCTGGATCGTCATCCTCGTGGTGTCGCGCGACATCATGATCGTGGCCGCCGTGATCGTGTCCTGGCTGTTCGACAAGCCGGTGCCGATGAAGCCGTCGATGGTGTCGAAGCTCAATACGGTGGCACAGGTTGCGTTCGCGGCGCTGGTGCTGGCAGCGCTCGCTTTCGACTTCCCGCGCCAGCCCTATGATCTGATCCTGATGGTTTTTGTCACCGTCTTTACTTTGGTTTCCGTCTCGCTCTATCTCGTGGAGTGGGTGCGGCACATGAGCACGATCGAAGCCCCCAAATAGGCGTTGCCGATATTCTCGGCGTGGAGTGACGGCGTGGCAGGTAGCGTTCAACCCCGACAGCTCGCATTTGCGCTGCCGCACGCGGAAAGCCTGACGCGCGACAATTTTCTCGAGGGGCCGGCCAACGCGGCCGCGCTCGCGCTGATCGAACAATGGCCGGATTGGCCGAGCCGCATCATGTGGCTCGCGGGCGAAGAAGGCGCCGGCAAGAGCCACCTCGCCTCGATCTGGGCCGAACGAGCGGGCGCGCGCGTGATTTCGGCGCACGCGCTCACCGCCGCCTCAGTGCCGAATGCGCTCGCAACTGGCGCGCTCGTCGTTGAGGACGTCAAGGCCGACGGGTTTGACGACCGTGCATTGTTCCACCTGATGAACCTGGCGCGGGAGGACGCGGCCTTCGTTCTCATGACCGCGCGCGTGCCGCCCTCGGTATTCGAGATCGAGCTGCGCGACCTGCGCTCGCGGCTGCGCGCGGTGCCCGTGGTCTCGCTGGCGCCGCCTGACGATCTGCTGTTCCGCGCGCTGATCGTGAAATTCTGCGCCGACCGCCAGCTCGCCGTCGACGAAAGCCTGGTCGGCTACCTCGCCAGCCGGATCGAGCGCACCTATGCCGCCGCCCGTCAGGCCGTGGAACTGCTGGACAGCGAAGCGCTGCGGCTGGGCCGGCCGGTAACCCGGGCGCTGGCTGCGGAGCTGCTGCGCAACGCCTGACCGTGGCCCAGCGCCGGCCTTGACGGCGGCGGCGGGCGGAACGTCAATGTCATCTAAACGTCATCGCAATATCACATGGTCTGGGGGCATATTCCCCCATATTGCGGCGCACCCTGCCCTTGCTCGGATCGAACCTGATGGATTCCGCACAAGCTATTGTAACTAAAGAGAAAGAGCCCGAGGTTCAGGCCCCGCCGACGATCGCTTCGAGCCCGGAGCGATTCATCAACCGGGAGCTTTCCTGGCTGCATTTCAATCGCCGGGTGCTGGAGGAATCGGTCAATCCGGGCCATCCGGCGCTGGAGCGCGTACGGTTCCTGTCGATTTCCGCCAATAACCTTGATGAGTTCTTCATGGTCCGCGTCGCCGGCATCAAGGCGCAGGTCCGCGAAGGCATCACCGAGCGCAGCCCCGACGGGCGCACCCCGCTGGAGCAGCTTCACCTCGCCAACGAGACGGTGTCGAAGCTCGCCAAGGACCAGCAGGCGATCTGGGGCGAATTGCATCACATGCTCGCCGAAGTCGGAATCGTGCTGGTCGACGGCCGCGACGTCACCAAGACGGAGCGGAGCTGGATCGAAGATCACTTCCTCCACAACATCTTTCCGCTGCTGACGCCGCTCGCGATCGACCCGGCGCATCCCTTCCCGTTCATCCCGAGCCTCGGCTTCACCATCGCGCTGCAGCTGGTGCGCAGTGCCGACGGCAAGCCGATGAACGCCCTGATCCGCATGCCCGGCAAGATCGACCGCTTCATCCGCATGCCCGCCACAAAGGAAGGCGTGACGCGGCTGATCACGCTCGAGCAGGCCACCTCGCTGTTCATCGGCCGGCTGTTCCCCGGCTACACCGTGAAGGGCCAGGGCGCGTTCCGAATCATCCGCGACTCCGAAATCGAAATCGAGGAAGAAGCGGAAGACCTCGTCCGCACCTTCGAGACGGCGCTGAAGCGCCGTCGCCGCGGATCGGTGATCCGGCTCGAGATCGACGCAAAGATGCCGGAAGAGCTGCGCCTGTTCGTGCAGCAGGCGCTGTCGGCCGCCGACGACGAGGTGTTCCTTGTCGATGGCGTGCTGGCCATGAACGAGCTGTCGCAGCTGACGCGGCTCGACCGGCCCGACCTCGAATTTCCGCCTTACGTGCCACGTCACCCCGAGCGCGTGCGCGACCATGGCGGCGACATCTTTGCCGCCATCCGGCAGAAGGATCTGATCGTCCACCATCCCTATGAGTCGTTCGACGTCGTGGTGCAGTTCCTGCAACAGGCCGCGCGCGACCCCGACGTGGTCGCGATCAAGCAGACGCTGTATCGCACCTCCAACAATTCGCCGATCGTGCGCGCACTGGCGGAGGCGGCGGAAGCCGGCAAGTCCGTCACCGCGCTGATCGAGCTCAAGGCGCGCTTCGACGAAGAAGCCAACATCCGCTGGGCGCGCGACCTCGAACGCGCCGGCGTGCAGGTGGTCTACGGATTCATCGAGCTGAAGACGCACGCCAAACTTTCCATGGTAGTGCGCCGCGAGGGCGGCAATCTCACCACCTATGTGCATACCGGCACCGGCAATTATCACCCGGTCACCGCGCGCATCTATACCGACCTGTCCTACTTCACGTCGGATCCGGCGATCGGCCGCGATGCGGCGCGGGTGTTCAACTACATCACCGGCTATGCCGAGCCGATCGACATCGAGAAGATGGCGGTCTCCCCGCTGACGCTGCGCAAGCGCATCATCGAGCACATCCACGGCGAGACCAACCATGCCAAGCACGGTCGACCGGCCGCGATCTGGATGAAGATGAATTCGCTGGTCGACCCCGACATCATCGATGCGCTGTACCAGGCCTCGCAGGCCGGCGTGTCGGTCGAGCTCGTGGTGCGCGGCGTCTGCTGCCTGCGGCCGGGCCTGCCGGGTCTTTCGGAGAACATTCGCGTCAAGTCCGTGATCGGCCGCTTCCTCGAACACGGCCGCATCTACTGCTTTGGTATGGGTCAGGGCCTGCCGGGCGCCAAGGCGGCTGTGTATATCTCGTCGGCCGACATGATGCCGCGCAACCTCGACCGCCGCGTCGAGGTGCTCTGTCCGCTGCAAAATCCCACGGTGCATCAGCAGGTTCTCGAACAGATCATGGTCGCGAACCTGAAGGATACCGAGCAGAGCTGGCAGTTGTTGCCGGACGGGACGTCAACGCGTATGAAGGCCGCGAAAGGCGAGGAGCCTTTCAATCTGCACAACTATTTCATGACGAATCCGAGTCTGTCCGGCCGTGGAAAATCGCTCAAGGAATCTTCGCCGCGCCGGCTCACCCGCCGCACCGAGCGTCAGCAGGCACCTTAAGGAGCTCTGGCCGTGAAGCGGGCGCGCAAGCGCTCCTCCAGCGTCGCCGTCATCGACATCGGCTCGAATTCGGTTCGTCTCGTCGTCTATGAGGAACTGAGCCGCAGCCTCGTCTCCGTCTTCAACGAAAAGGCGCTGTGCGGCCTCGGACGCGAGGTGCAGAGCACCGGCCTGCTCGCGCCCGATGCGGTCGCCAAGGCGCTGACCTCGCTGCGGCGCTTCCGCGCGCTGTGCCGCATCCAGAAGGTCGGCCGTGTCTACGCGATCGCAACCGCCGCCTGCCGCGACGCCACCAACGGTCCGGAGTTCATCGCCAAGGCCGAGCGTATCTGCGGCGTGCCGATCGACATCCTGTCGGGTCCTCGCGAGGCAAAGCTGTCGGCGCTCGGCGTGATCTCGGGCGTCCATAATCCAGACGGCATCGTCGGCGATCTCGGCGGCGGCTCACTCGAATTGATCGACGTGCGCGGCAACCGCGTCCGCAGCGGCGTGACGCTGCCGCTCGGCAGCCTTGCGCTGCAGGACTCCTCGCACAAGTCGCTGAAGCGCGCCGAGAACATCGTGCGTGGCGCAATCTCCGGCGTGGATCTGCTGAGAGGCGGCCGCAACCGCACCTTCTATGCGGTCGGCGGCACCTGGCGCGCATTGGCACGCATTCACATCGTGCAGAGCGGCTATCCCCTCAAGGTGATGCACGGCTATTCGATCCCCGCGGCCGACGCGCTCGATTTCGTACAGCGTCTGCGGCGCCTGGCGGCAGCCAACCGGCTTGCCGACATCGAGGTGGTCTCCGACGCGCGGCGGCCGCTGCTCACCTATGCCGCGCTGGTGCTCGAATATGTCATCCGTGTCGCCAGGCCCAAGACCATCGTGTTCTCCACCTTCGGCGTGCGCGAAGGGCTGTTCTACGAGATGCTGCCGCAGGCCGAGCGCGGCGATGACGGCCTGATCTGCGCCGCGCAGAACCTCAACCGCCTGCTGTCGCGCTCGGCGCGCCATGCCGAGGAGCTGATCGCCTGGACCGATCGTCTCGTACGCGTCGTCCATCTTCGCGAGACCGAAGAGGATCGCCGGCTGCGTCATGCGGCGTGCCTGCTGTCGGACATCGGATGGCGGGTGCATCCGGACCATCGCGGCGAGGAGACGCTGAGCCTGATCACCAACGGCAATTTCGGCTCGATCAGCCATCAGGGCCGCGCCTTTGCCGCGCTTGCGGTGTTCTATCGCTATGCCGGTCTGTCCGAGCAGAACGAGCCGCCGGGAGCCATCCGCGACCTGCTGTCGCCTGCGATGGACGAGCGGGCGCGGCTGCTCGGTGCCGCCTTCCGCGTCGCCCATCTGATCTCGGCAGCGCGCCCCGGCGTGCTGCCGGCGACGCATTTCCGCAGCCGCGGCCGCAAGCTGATGCTGGTGTTCGAGCATCAGATGGTCGACCTCGTCGCCGACCGCGTCGGCAGCCGCTTCAAGCAGCTGGCGCGGCTGGTCGGCCGATCGGGGTCGATCGTGCGGCGCTAGATCGCCGTCTCCGGGTGAGCCATTTTCGCCAGCGCGCGCTTGCGCCAGATACCGCCCGCCACCAGCACGACGATCACGCCAAGTATGGCCATCACGAACTCGGAGCTGTGGCCGTGAGCGATGTTGACCGAGGCCAGCAGCGAGTCGAGCTTGGTGCCGAACGAGCCGGAGAACAGCGACGCGAGCTTCGGCTCAATCGCCGGATCGGTCGCCATGACGTCGCCGGCGATCCAGCCGAGCAGCGCAGCACCCGCCCAGACCAGGATCGGCAGGCGCGTCAGCAGCGCCATGATCAGCGCTGCACCGGCAACGATCAGCGGGACACTGATGGCAAGACCGAGGACCAGCAGGGGAATGCTGCCATTGGCGGCCGCAGCCACCGCGATCACGTTGTCTAGGCTCATCACGATGTCGGCGACCGCGACGATTTGTACAGCCGCCCACAGATGGGCCGCGGCATCCACGCCTCCCTCCTCGCTCTCGTGTTCCGGCACCAGCAGCTTGGCCGCGATCACCAGCAGCGCCAGGCCGCCGACCAGCTTGAGGTACGGCAGGGTCATCAACGTCACGACAATGAAGGTGAAGATGATACGCAGCAGCACGGCGACGCCGGCGCCGAGGACCATGCCCCAGAACCTCTGGCGCGACGGCAGCCCGCGACACGCCATCGCGATGACGAGCGCATTGTCGCCCGACAGCAGGATGTTGATCCACATGATCTTGCCGAGTGCGACCCAGAAGGTGGGCTGCTGCATCTCGGCATAAAACTGCGTGAAGAAATTCGCGATCGTCGCCGGACTAAAAATTTGCAGCAGCCAATCCACAGCCTGTTCCCCCCGATCCTTCGCCGTTCTGCGCGGCTAATACTTGCTTTGAGTGATCGATCAGCCGACGATTTCGTTGCCCGAGAAGAACTGGGCGATCTCGATCACCGCGGTCTCCGGCGCGTCCGAACCATGCACCGTGTTCTCGCCGATCGACTTCGCATGCAGCTTGCGGATGGTGCCTTCGGCAGCCTTGGAGGGATCGGTCGCGCCCATCACGTCGCGGTATTTGACGATCGCGCCCTCGCCTTCGAGCACCTGAACCACCACAGGGCCAGAGATCATGAAGTCGACTAGTTCGCCGAAGAACGGCCGCGCCTTGTGCACGGCATAGAAGGTCTCGGCCTGATCGCGCGTCATGCGGATGCGCTTCTGCGCCACGATGCGCAGGCCCGCTTTCTCGATCAAGGCGTTGACCGCGCCGGTCAGGTTGCGTGCCGTCGCGTCGGGCTTGATGATCGAAAAGGTGCGTTCAGTCGCCATAATTCTTCCTTGGAAAACGCTGGAGGGAGGTTTGCCCGGGCTTATATCGGCGGCCCCCGCCTTGGGCAAGCGACCCGGTGACGCGCCCAAAACGGCCGGATTACGACAATTTCACCCTGATGAACCGTCCCTGACGCAGTTGTGCCGGATGCATTCAGCCTGGGAAAGCTAGGCTTTCGACCAATCGGACGCATTGGCCAAGCGGTCACGGTGTCGCGGGACGAGAATTGACAAACGGCGGGCGCTTTCCGCGCAGCCTTTCGAAGGAGTGGACCATGTTACGCAAACTCTCGCTTGTTGCCATCGCTGCGGCCTCGCTGGGTGCGGCTGCATTGGCTCCGACCTCAGCCTCCGCATGGGGCGGCTGGCATGGCGGGTGGCACGGTGGCTGGGGCGGCCCGCGCATCGTCATTGGCGGGCCAGCCTATTACGGTGGCTACGGCTATGGCGGCTGCTATGTAAAGCGCCTGGTCGGAACGCCCTGGGGACCGCGGTGGCGGGTGGTGAATCGCTGCTACTGATCGGATGCTTCAATCGATCTGGAAAAGCCCCGGCCCGGCCGGGGCTTTTTTCGCGGGTTCGACGGAACCAATTGGCAAGCAACATTTTTTGCGCGTCTGCATGAAGGGGGTGCAGGCGGAAACAAATTCCGAAGCTGCGACTTGACCCTGCATAACTTTAGTCACCTGCGTAACTTCAGTCTTTTGCGACAACAGAGAGCGACGTGGAGACTCGCCATGACCCGCTTGGACAACGAATACGAGCCGCTCGATCACAAGACCTCACGGGCGATTTGTGATGCGATCGGCGAACGACTGCAACAATCGATGCGCCCCGAGGCTTCCGGGCTTTCAGAACACTTGCAGCACCTGCTGGATGAATTGCGCCGCCGTGACTATCGCGGCCGATCCTGATCGTGCCTGAAACGGCGCGACCGGCCCCAATTTACGGTCACAAACAGGTTGCGTTTGACTGCGGCTCCGGTGACAAGGCCGCATGCTATCCATTACCGACATCTCCGTCCGAATCGCGGGACGCCTGCTGATCGATCAAGGTTCCGTGCAGATCGCGCCGGGCGCACGCGTCGGTTTTGTCGGCCGCAACGGGGTCGGCAAATCGACGCTGTTCGGCGCCATCCGCGGCGACGTACCGATCGAAAGCGGCAGCATCTCGCTGCCGCCGCGGTGGCGGATCGGCAGCCTCGCCCAGGAAGCGCCCGACGGACCTCAGAGCCTGATCGACACCGTGCTCAAGGCCGACGTCGAGCGCGACGCGCTGCTGCGCGAGGCGGAGGCCGCGCATGATCCCCACCGCATCGCCGAGATCCAGACCCGGCTGGTCGACATCGACGCTCATTCCGCCCCTGCCCGCGCCGCCGCCATTCTGTCCGGCCTCGGCTTTTCGACCGCCGACCAGTCGCGACCTTGCCAGGAGTTTTCCGGCGGCTGGCGAATGCGCGTGGCGCTGGCGGCGACGCTGTTTGCCGCGCCCGATCTTCTGCTGCTCGACGAGCCCACCAACTATCTCGACCTCGAGGGCACGCTGTGGCTGGAAGACCACCTCGCGAGCTATCCGCGCACGGTGATCGTGATCAGCCACGACCGCGACTTGCTCGACACCTCGGTTGACCAGATCCTGCATCTCGATCGCGGCAGGCTCGCGCTCTACAAGGGTACCTATTCTTCCTTTGAGGAGCAGCGCGCGGCGAAGGAAATCCTCGACGCCAAGCAGGCCAGGCGGCAGGCCGACGAGCGCAAGCGGCTGCAGGCCTTCGTCGACCGCTTCAAGGCCAAGGCATCGAAGGCCCGTCAGGCGCAATCGCGCGTGAAAATGCTCGAGCGGATGAAGCCGATCACGGCGCTGGTCACCCAGGACGTTCGCGAGATCAGCTTTCCAAAGCCGGAAAAGACGCTGTCGCCGCCGATCATCGCGCTCGACAACGTCGCGGTCGGCTACGAGCCCGGCAAGCCCGTCCTGAGCCGCGTGACGCTGCGCATCGACGCCGACGACCGTATCGCGCTGTTAGGGGCCAACGGCAACGGCAAGTCGACGCTGGTCAAGCTGATTGCCAGCAAGCTCGCGCCGTTCTCCGGCCAGGTCACGCGCGCCGACAAGCTTTCAGTCGGCTACTTCGCCCAGCACCAGGTCGACGAACTCGACCTGGAAGGATCGACCTACGACCACATCCGCCGGCTGATGGCAGATGCCCCGGAATCGAAGATTCGTGCGCGCGCCGGCGCCATCGGTTTCTCCGGCAAGGCCGCCGATACGCTGGTGAAGAGTCTGTCCGGCGGCGAAAAGGCGCGCCTCTTGCTCGGGCTCGCGACGTTCCAGGCGCCCAACATGATCATCCTGGACGAGCCGACCAACCACCTCGACATCGATAGCCGCGCGGCGCTTGCCGAAGCGATCAATGATTTCGAGGGCGCGGTGATCATGGTTTCGCATGACCGCTATCTGATCGAGGCCTGCGCCGAGCGGCTCTGGGTCGTCGCCGACCGCACGGTGACGAGCTACGACGGCGACCTCGAGGATTATCGGCGGCTGGTGCTTTCGTCCGACCGCAAACCTGAGGCCGCGCGCGAACGTGTCGCGGAGGAGCGCGAGAGGCCTCCGCGCGCACGCAGCGAAAAGCGCATTCCGCTGAAGCAGAAGGTTGCGAACGCTGAGGCCGAAATCGCGCGGATCGGCGCCATCATCGAGAAGATCGATGCGGCGCTCGCGCTGCCTGATCTCTTTACACGCGATCCAAAACAGGCCGCGCAACTCGCAAAGGCGCGTGCGAGTGCGGCAGAAGCGTTGCAGCGCGTGGAGGAGGAATGGCTGGAAGCAAGCGCCCAGCTCGAACAGGCGGGCTAAGGCACGACCCCGAAAAGTGGAGACCGGTTTTCGGAAAAGATCGTGCTCAAACAAATAAGACGCGGTCAGGCTGACTTCTTTTTCGCCTTCGGCTTGGGGGCCTTCGGCTCAGCAGGTTGCTCCGGCCCTGCCTAAATGGACGAAAGGCGCCCGCCGGTGAACGTATAGATGCCGGCGCGCGGGCCACGCAGATAAGTCACGACAGCCATGCGCCCTCCGCCCGGCGCGGTCGAGATGTTGACACTGTCGGGCGCACCGATGCCGCGAATGACGTCGCATTCGGTGTGCAGCAGCGCCACGGTGCCGCCGACCGGCTGCGGCGCGCTCG
>DATEJC010000643.1:0-5894 GCA_035278345.1 Bradyrhizobium sp.
TGGCCTTGTCGATTTCCCCGTTTTCCGCAGCAGGCGCGGCAATGGCGCCGGCGAGAGTGGCCAGCACCGCCAAAGCGAGCCGCAAGGGCCTGCGCATCGTCGATTTCCCGCAAAACAGCTACGATTTTACGATTAGTCGCCGGCTATGGCGGGCACGTTCAAACCGCCCCGGAGCGCAACCGGGCCGCTTTGGCTGCCAATCCGTCATCGACGGGTTGAGGCGGCTCCGATATCCTTGGAGGCCTCCGCGCTCACCGCCAGCGGGACGCACGCCTTGGTCGCCGAGCGCGGCACGCAGACGCCTGTCCCGCTGCCACACCCGTCCTTGCGAGGTGATTGCCATGTCCACCGCAACTTCCGCTCCTCCTTCCGACCGCCCGATGCTGCATGCGCTGGCGAAAAACTGGTGGCTGCTGCTGTTGCGCGGCATCGCCGCTATCGTGTTCGGCGTGCTTGCCTTTGCCTGGCCCGGCCTCACGCTGGTGACGCTGGTGCTGTTCTACGGCGCCTTTGCGCTGGTCGACGGCGTCATTGCGCTGGGCGCCGCCTTCACGGGCGGGGCGAAGCCGGCGCCGACCTGGTGGCTGGTCGTGGTCGGCATCCTCGGCATCGGCGCGGGCATCGCCACCTTCGCGATGCCCGGCCTCACCGCGGTCCTCCTGATCCTGTTCATCGGCGCCTGGGCGCTGGTGCACGGCGTCTTCGAGATCGTCGGCGCCATCCAGCTGCGCAAGGAGATCGACAATGAGTGGATGCTGGTCCTCTCCGGCGTCGTCTCGGTGCTGTTCGGCCTGATCGTGCTGATCGCGCCGGGCGCAGGCGCCGTCGGCCTCGTCTGGGCGATCGCCGCCTATTCGATCGTGTTCGGTATCAGCTTCGTGGCGCTGGCGTTTCGGTTGAAGAACCACCGGCACGAGGCGGCTGCGGCGTAGCAGTCGCACACCCTCTCCACGTCATGCCCGGGCTTGCCCCGGGCATCCACGCCTTGTTCTTTGCGCACCAAAAACGTAGATGGCCGGGACGAGCCCGGCCACGACGCGATTATTCGAGGTTGGCAGGAGCTCAGCGCAAGCTCGCGTTGATCTTCTCCAGCGCCGCTGAGCCGGGGCAGAGTGCCTTTTCGTCCAGCACGTTCAGCGGCGTTTCGACGGTGTCGAGATGGGCGTGCAGGTCCTCGGCTTCCGGATCGACATAGAGCAGCCCGGTGACGATCTGGCCCTTGGCGGCGTGCTTCTGCAGGAAGTTCTGCGCGCCGAGCCGGTCATGCGGATCGTAATCGGCATCGAGCTTGCGCAGCGCCAGCTTGGTGCCGTCATGCTGCTCCACCACCTGCACCGTGCCCGGCGCGTATTCGACGCTGATCGGATCGCGGCCGACCAGCACGTCGAGGCGGTTCACCGCGTCATTGTGCTCGCGCACGTAATCGAAGCTCTTGGTCGAGCCCGCGTGGTTGTTGAAGGCGATGCAGGGGCTGATGACGTCGATAAAGGACGCGCCCTTGTGGCGGATGGCCGCCGCGATCAGCGGCACCAGCTGCGTCTTGTCGCCGGAGAAGCTGCGGGCGACGAAGGTCGCGCCAAGCTGCAGCGCGATCGCGACGAGATCAATCGCGTTGTCGGTGTTCGTCACGCCCTTCTTCGACTTCGAGCCGAAATCGGCGGTGGCCGAGAACTGGCCCTTGGTCAGGCCGTATACGCCGTTGTTCTCGACGATGTAGGTCATGTTGACGCCGCGCCGGATCGAATGCGCGAACTGGCCGAAGCCGATGGAAGCGGAATCGCCGTCGCCGGAAACGCCGAGATAGATCAGGTCGCGGTTGGCGAGGTTGGCGCCGGTCAGGACCGACGGCATGCGCCCGTGCACCGAATTGAAGCCGTGCGAATTGCCGAGGAAGTAGTCCGGCGTCTTCGAGGAGCAGCCGATGCCGGAAATCTTCGCCACCCGGTGCGGCTCGATCGACAGCTCATAGCAGGCTTCGATGATCGAAGCGGTGATGGAGTCGTGGCCGCAGCCGGCGCACAGCGTGGAAATCTTCCCTTCATAGTCGCGGTGGGTATAGCCCAGCGAGTTCTTCGGAAGTCCGGGGTGGTGGAATTTCGGCTTGGCGATATAGGTCATGCGAGCAATGGCCGGATCTGTTCTTCTTGGTCAGCCTTATTACCCGATCCGTCACTAAATTGATACAGTATCAGGCAAATTTGGCTGTGAGCACGTGGCAATTAGAGGTAGCATCCGGCCATTGATTTCGCAGTGCAGCACATTGGTTCAATCATCGATTTTGAAGGAAGCGGCACCATGCGCATCGATTTGGCCAGATTCAAAGAGCTCTACGCACGGATTTTCGCGATCGATTTCACCGAAGCCGTTCCCGGCATCTGCATATCCCTCAAGAGCGTTGCCGGCATCCGCGCCGCCACCTCGAAGGGCGCGCCGTTCCTGCCGCTCACCTACCAGGACCATTTCGCCGCGCCACTCGAGGCGAGGCTTCCGAACGTGCTCAGCAAGCTGGACCAGCAGGTGGCGCGCGGCGAACGGCCGGCGGAATACCGGGCGATGGTGCTCGAGGCGCTCTATGGCGCGATCTACCAGCACGGCTATCGGGTGACGCAGGTGGAAGCGCGGCCGCAATTGAAGCGCTTCCTTGCCGTGGTCTCCAATCTCTACCGCTCGTTCATCGATGCCGACAAGCGCGCCGCCGCCGGCGTCAAGCCGGTGGCGGAATTGCCGCCGCTCGCTTTGTTTCAATCGGTTTCCGATGGGCCGTTCACCATCGAGTCGGACCTGATGAAGGAGAAGGTGGGGGTATCGATCGGAATCGTCAGTTTGCCGGCGGCCTACCGCGATCATCCCGTGCTGTGGACGGGCCTTGCCCACGAAGTCGGCGGCCATGACGTCGTGCATGCCGATGCGGGCCTGATCGAGGAGATGGCTGAGAAGACGCGCAAGCTGCTGGCGCCGGTTTTCAAGCCGGGCCGCAATCCCGATACGGCGACACTGAACGCGCTGATCTGGTCGTACTGGATGGATGAGGCGGCGGCCGACGTCTATGGCGTGCTCAATATGGGCCCGAGCTTTGCCATCAATCTTGCCGCCTTCCTGGCCGCCTACCGCGCCAAGCAACGCGGCCAGACCGAGGCGGGCGATCCCTTCATCTCGATCGATACAGCGGAGCTGCCCAACGGTGACATGGACCTGCACCCGGTCGATGTCCTGCGCTTCCACATCGCAGCCGGCGCGGTGGAAGGCTTGACCGGCCTCTCTCCCGCGCGGCGCAGGGACTATGTCGCCAGCATCGAAGCCGTCGCAGATCGCGTCGCCTTTGGGGTGACCGAGATCGGCCTGCGCGGCCGGGTCACCATCGACCGCGACAAGAAGATTGAGATCAATGCCGACATGAAGTTGTCCGATGCCACAGCGGCAGCGCGCAAGGTCGGCAAGATGCTGGCGACCGGCACGTTCGCCAGGCTGAACAATCATTGCATCCAGGACGTCGAGACCTGGGACGATCTCGACGAGGACATCGCGCAGGAGATCTGCGGCAAGGTGCTCGCCGGAGAGTCGATCGTCGCCGCCGGCGACGATGCGCAACTGCTCGCCGGCGTCACGCTGGCGCTGCTGCAGAAGCCCGAACTCTACGATGCCGCAACCGAGCAGCTCAACATCGCCCTCGACGACAGTTTCGATCGCGACCCGATCTGGGGCGCCACGCTACGCGGGCACGCGATGGCCGCGGTGAGCAAGCGGGCGGCTGCGGCGGCAGAAAGCAAGGGCAAGGCGGGCAAGAAGTCCGGCAAGAAGCCGGCAAGAAAGAAGCGATAGGCACACGGCGTCCCGGCGAAAGCCGGGACCCATAATCACCGATGTCGATTGCTGGAATGAGCTGGCGCTCTAGCCTCGCGTAACCACGCGCATTGGTGGTTATGGGCCCCGGCTTTCGCCGGGGCGACAGTCAGGACACCGCCTTGCGCAGCGGGGTGACCTTGAGGTGATCCTGGTGAT
This sequence comes from Bradyrhizobium sp., assembly GCA_035278345.1. GTDB lineage: Bacteria > Pseudomonadota > Alphaproteobacteria > Rhizobiales > Xanthobacteraceae > Bradyrhizobium. The sequence continues at coordinate 4,000 of DATEJC010000643.1, forward strand.
CGCCGATCGCGTTGGCGATGAAGCGCGCGGTGATCGGCGTGCCGTCATAATGCAGGATCGGCACCAGCCGCACCGGATCGATGCCGTTCTCGTTGACGATCAGCTGGCGCATCTGCCCATCGCGGTTCTGCTCGACGACATATACAAAGTCGTGGTCGGCGATGAAACTCGCCACGCTCGAGTGGAACGGGAAGGCGCGGATGCGCAGGCGGTCGAGATGATGGCCCTTCGCTTCCAAAAGGCCAATCGCCTCGTCCATCGCCGGTGAGGTCGAGCCGAAATAGATCACGCCGTATTTGGTCGGCTTGGCCGCATTGGCCTGCAGCGGCCGCGGCACCAGGTCCTGCGCCGTTTCGAACTTGCGCACCAGGCGCTGCATGTTGTCGACGTAAACCGCGCCTTCCTCCGAATAGCGCGCATAACGGTCACGCGAAGTGCCGCGCGTAAAATAGCTGCCCTTGGTCGGGTGCGTGCCGGGATAGGTGCGGTAGGGGATGCCGTCGCCGTCAACGTCGAGATAACGGCCGAAGTCGCGGCCTTCCTCGAGCATCTCCGCGGTCATGACCTTGCCGCGGTCGTATTGCCGGGCGTCGTCCCACTTCAGCGGACGGCACAGCCGGTGGTTCATGCCGATGTCGAGATCGAGCATCAGGAAGATCGTGGTCTGCAGCCGTTCGGCAAGGTCGAAGGAGTGCGCGGCGAACTCGAACGCTTCCGCCGGATCCTCGGGGAACAGCATCACATGCTTGGTGTCGCCATGCGAGGCATAGCCGCAGGCGATGATGTCGCATTGCTGGGTGCGCGTCGGCATGCCGGTCGAAGGTCCGGCGCGCTGGATGTTCATGATCACGGCGGGTATTTCGGCGAAATAGGACAAGCCGATGAATTCCGTCATCAGGGAGATGCCGGGGCCGGAAGTTGCAGTGAAGGCGCGGGCGCCGTTCCAGGAGGCACCGATGACGATGCCGATCGAGGCAAGCTCGTCTTCGCCCTGCACGATGGCGTATTTCGCCTTGCCGGTTTCAGCATCGTGACGCAGCTTCTTGCAGTGGCTGGTGAAGGCTTCCGCCACCGACGACGAGGGCGTGATCGGATACCAGGCGCAGACGGTGGCGCCGCCATAGACCGCGCCGAGCGCAGCCGCGCTGTTGCCTTCCATGAAGATGCGGTCGCCTACCTTGTCGGCTTTCTTGACGCGCAGTCCAATCGGGCACTTCAGATTCTGCAGCGCCCAGTCGCGTCCGAGATGCAGCGCATGGACGTTGGAGGACAGGAGCTTCTCCTTGCCCTTGTACTGTTCGCCGATCAGCTGCTCGATCACCTTCGGGTCCATCTCGAGCAGCGCGGACAGCGCGCCGAGATAGATGATGTTCTTGAACAGCTGGCGCTGGCGCGGATCGGAGTAGGTCGAGTTGGTGATCGCGGTCAGCGGCACGCCGATGACGTTGATGTCGGAGCGGAACTTCGCCGACGGCATCGGCTTGGTGGAATCGTAGAACAGATAGCCGCCGGGCTCGATCGAGGCGACGTCCTTGTCCCAGGTCTGCGGGTTCATCGCCACCATCATGTCGACGCCGCCGCGGGCGCCGAGATGGCCGGCTTCGGTGACGCGGACCTCGTACCAGGTCGGCAGGCCCTGGATGTTGGAGGTGAAGATGTTGCGCGGGGACACCGGCACGCCATGGCGCAGGATCGAGCGCGCGAACAGTTCGTTGGCGCTGGCCGAGCCGGATCCGTTGACGTTGGCGAAGCGTACGACGAAGTCGTTTACGCTGCTGATCGGGCTTTGCTCTGGCATGTGGATCCCGCGTGAGTCATATCGATGAGGTATTTCTGCATGTCCCAGGCGCCGGTCGGGCAGCGCTCGGCACACAGGCCGCAATGCAGGCAGACGT
>DATEJC010000644.1:0-6835 GCA_035278345.1 Bradyrhizobium sp.
AAACAGAAAAAGGCCGCCTGGTTGCCCAGACGGCCTTTCCTGTCTCACGATAGCCCCACATTAGCGGGCGATTTCAGAACGTCTGCACCGGGGGCCTATCTCCCGGCCGTGTCCTACTCGGGGGCCGCTGCTCATCGGGACGGTCGCGATCCGGAGCCCGATCCGACGCGATGGTTTCCCATCTCCGTAAGATGGGTTCATTGAGCCGCATCCCCGCGAGATGCACAAGCACGCGGTGATCGGTGTCCCCGCTGTTACCATTGTTCACAGGCAATTGCAGCGCAACACCGATTCTACTTGCTGAGCGCGCAGCCGCCCGCGCAGCGCGGCGTTGTTCACATGAGAATAGGAGAAGTCAACTTCCCGGCGTCCAGGCCTGGTAGTCGCCGGTCGCGGCCGGCCGCCGGCCGGAGGCAAGCGTGGATCCGGATGGGCGGTAGGCCTGCGCGGTGCCGGTCATGTTCGGCACATGCGGCTTCTCCCATTCGCGCGCGGTGTAGTTTTCCTCGGTCGGCGGCACGTCGGTCACGTGATGAATCCAGCCGTGCCATTCCGGCGGGATGCGCGAGGCTTCGGCATAGCCGTTATAGATCACCCAGCGCCGCTCGAAGCCGAGCGTCGGATCGATCGCCCCGCCACGGGTGCGATAGTATCTGTTGCCTTGATCGTCGCTACCGACCAGCTCGCCGAACCGCCAGGTCCAGAGCTGCGTGCCAAAAGTCTGGCCGCTCCACCAGGTGAAGAATTTCAGTAAAAACTGTTTCATCCGATCTCGGCCGCCGTTCGAAAAGGTATCGCCCTGATGCCATCGGCAGGTCGAATTGTCCAGCCGAAGCCGCCGGTACATTACCGCTTGTACAGAAAGCCAGGGTGAGCGAAATGCCGTAGAATCAGCTCAATCCGTTCATCGCTCATACAGTTGCGTTCTGACACGCTGGAAATCACGCACAAGTGGAGCGGGGCTCGGGAACGTCTCCCTCCGTCGGGGGTTGGCAAGCATCCCGGAAATGGAGCCGAAAATGACCAATCTGAAAGTTTTGAGTACTGTTGCGGTGTTGGCGCTTGTCCTGCCCAGTGCCGGTTTTGCACAAGGCATGGGCGGGAAACCCGGCGGCGGCGGCAAAGCTGCCGTGAGCGGTGGCGGCGGTGGCGGGTTTAGCGCGGGCGGTGGCGGCGGCTTCCGCGGCGGCGCGACGGTTGGAGGCGGTGGCGGCTTCCGCGCCAGTGCCGCTCCAAGCGGTGGCAGCTTTGCTGCGGCCCCGGCTGGCCGCATGGGCAGCGGCGGCGCAGCCTATGTCGGCGGCGGCGCCCGCGGTCCCGCCTATTCCGGCGGCAACTGGAGCGGCGGCAGCTGGAATGGCGGATATCGCTATCGCCATCGTCACGGCGGATTCTGGCCTGGTGTGGCTGCCGGGGCCGTGGTCGGCGGCGCGCTCGCCAGTTCCTATTACGACCCCTACTACTACAACAGCTACGGCTACTACGATGACGGCTACTATGACGACACCACCGTCGCCGTGGTGCCGGGCGGCGGCGATGACGCGGCTTATTGCGCGCAGCGCTACCGGTCCTACGACCCGGCCTCCGGCACCTATCTTGGCTATGACGGCCAGCGACATCCCTGCCCGTAACGCCTAGGCTGACTTCGTAAATTGAGAGCGGCGCATTTCGGTGCGCCGCTCTTTTATTATTGGGCGCGCAAAGCCAGCGCGACGCCGCCAAGGGCAACGATGAGTGCGATGAGTTCACGCAGACCGAAGGGTTCGTGCAGCATGGCGGCAGCCGAGAGGACGCCGACCACAGGAACCAGCAACGTGCCGATCGACGCGGTAGCTGCCGGCAGTCTTTCGAGCGCGGCGAACCAGCAGACGTAACACAGGCAGAACTGGATCAGCGTCATGTAGACCATCGACGCCCAGCCGGCGGCCGATAGCGCGCCCGGGTGCGGCTGCTCGAATACGAGCCCTGCAATCGCCACCGGCAGGCATCCGATCCCGATCTGCCACGCCGCCAGCGAGGTCGGCGGCATCTGCAGCGGAAAATGCTTTGTCAGCACCGTGCCGAGCCCGACACAGACCGCGCCTAGCAGCGCTATCGACAGCCCCGGCAGCTTCCCGATGCTGGCATCGACGCTGTTGCCGCCGATCAGGATGAAGATGCCGCCAAGCGCCACCATCAGCGCCAAGGCGCGAACCGCGGACAGACGCTCGCCGAGGACCGGCCAGGCCAGCAGCGCGACCCATACGGGAACGGAGATCGCGAGCACCGCGGCTTCCCGCGCATCGAGCCACAGCAGCGCCAAGCCCATGAATGCAACCCACGAGCTAATCGTGAGCAGCGATACCAGCACCAGTCGTAGCCGCATCCGGCGCGGAATCGAGAGGCGCTCACGCTGCAGCACCGCCACCAGCGCCAAGGCCGCCGCACCGACCATTCCGCTCAAGCCCCGCGCCGAGAGCGGCGGCCATTCCGACAACAGATATTTCATGATCGGGAAATTGAGGCCCCAACCGACCGACGTCACCGCCAGGAAGGTCAGGCCGAGCGGCGAGATGCGGGCGCGGCTCATCTTGGGCATGGCAGTCATGGGTGCGGCTGGGTTCCAGATGCAGGCGGGTGCACCGGCTTGCGGGAAAGCACAGCTACAGGGAAATCGCCGCGGCGCAAACCGGCAATGCACCGCGCTGTGCAGACACCATCTTGTGAGCCGATTCAGCTTTTTTCGGTTGAAAAATGCGATTCGTAGTCCAAGGTTGCGCAACAAGAGCACGGGTCGCAAATTCGTTTGGAACCACCCCCCGGGAAGGATTCCGATTGCCGCGTATTCTCGTTGTCGATGACGATCCGATGGTCTTGATCGCCATCGAGGTCTGCCTGCAACGGCAAGATATGGAAGTCACCATTGCCGACGGTGGTGAGGCGGGAATGCGCGAGCTCGCGTCAGGCGGATTCGACGTCATGATCGTTGACATCTTCATGCCCGATATGCGCGGCTTCGAGTCCATCCGCATGTTTCACGAGCGCGCCCCCGACATCCCGCTGATTGCGATGTCCGGCTACGCTTTCGCCAATGCCGACACGTCTTCGCCCGATTTCCTGCGCATGACCCTCGAACTCGGCGCGACCTGCTGCCTGCGCAAGCCCTTCACGCCGAAGGCGCTGCTTGCTGCCGTCAACGACTGTCTTCAGAAGCCGATGGTGAGCACCCATCTTCAGGAAAAGTAACACACTCTGGCAGCCGCTCTTTCTCGGAATTGGCCTCGCCATTCTGGTGGTGATCGCTGCTGAGGTTGGCCTCGAATCGAGGTCACGGCGGGATGCGGCCGAAACGGAGCAAACCGTGCGGCTGCTGAGGCAGTTCTCCGAACTGAAGGTGTTCGTCAATGCCGCCGAGAGCGCCGCACGCGGCTTTGCGCTGACCGGCGAACAGGGCTTTGCGGACGACTTTCGCCGGGCGGCCAACGAGATCCCGCCGGCATTCGCGACGCTGCTGAGCGCAACTGATGATCCCGCCCAGCGCAAGTTGCTGGAGGACACCAGCAGGCTGGCGGAGCAGCGCCTTGCCATTGGCAACGATCTGATCCGCCATCGCAGCTCCAGCGATAAGGCCGATGCCGGCGCCCGCGATATGGTCGCTGAGGCTCGCAAAATCGTGGGCGCCATCATCGCGAATCTCGACCAGGGACAGGCCTTTCAGCGGGCGCGGCTGATCGACCAGGCGGCGAGATCGCGCCTGTCGGGCCACATCCTGCTCGGAGTCGATCTTTCCGGCGTGGCGCTGATGCTGTTTTTGACCGCCATGCTGCTACGCGCGACCCGCCGCTCCAGCCGTGAGCTCGCCGCTTCACTCAGCGCGACCCGCGCGACCAACGAATCACTTGAGGCTGCGGTGGCCGAGCGCACCGCCCACCTCGTTGCTGCGCACGAGGAACTGCGGCACTCCTCGTCGGTGATCGAGAGCACTTTCCAAAGCATGGCGGACGCCGTGCTGGTGATCAACGCCAAGGGCGACGTGCTGCTCGCCAATCCCGCCGCCGGCCGGATTCTTCGCTTCCAACCCGGCATGAATGTCACCCAGCTTCGATCGCAGATCGGCACCGTCTATCATGCCGATGGCGTGACACCGATGCCGCGGTCGGAGATGGCGGTCGCACGCGCGCTGCGGGGCGAGGAGTTCGACAATCTGGAATTCATCACGCGTGCCGTTCGCACCGGCGATCGCGTCCACTTTTCGGCCAGCGGCCGTCCCCTGCGCGACGCATCGGGGGCGATCAGCGGCGCCGCGCTGGTCTATCATGACGTCACCGCCTCGCGGGAAACCGAGCGCAACCTGCAGCAGGCGCAGAAGCTCGAGTCCATCGGCAAGCTGACCGGTGGCGTTGCGCACGACTTCAACAATATGCTGACCGTCATCGCGGGCACCACCGAGACGCTGGCGGCGGGCCTGCAGGACCGCCCCGCTCTGCGCGCCATCGCGACGCTGATCGACCAGGCGGCGCAGCGCTGCAGCGAGTTGATCGCGCATCTCCTGGCCTTCGCGCGGCGCCAGCCGCTGCATCCGCGCAACGTCGACGTCAACGCGGCGATCTCGGACGTCGCCAAATTGCTGCGGCCGACGCTGGGCGAGCAGATCGAGATCAAGACCGTGCTGGACCCGAAGCTGGAGCCAGCCCATCTCGACGCTTCGCAGCTCGCCAATTCCCTGCTCAACATGGCCCTCAATGCGCGCGACGCCATGCCTTCGGGCGGCCGGCTGACGCTGGAGACGCGGATGGTAACGCGTCAGGAAAGCGGGCTGGACGCCCCCGCTGGCGCCAGCCCAGGCCGCTATGTCATGATCACGGTCGGCGACACCGGCACCGGCATGCCGGCGCATGTGCGCGAAAAGGTGTTCGAGCCGTTCTTCACCACCAAGGAAGTCGGCAAGGGCTCGGGGCTCGGACTATCGATGGTCTACGGCTTCGTCACGCAATCGGGCGGCCACGTCCAAATTGACAGTGAGGAAGGCGCCGGCACCACCATCCGCCTCTATCTGCCGCCGGCGGAGGGTGCGGCGGAGAAAGTGGCAATCCGCGCCGAGCCGGCGAAGGGCGGCAGCGAGCGCATTCTGGTGGTCGAGGACGACCCGCTGGTGCGCAACTTCGTCACCGCGCAGCTCGAGTCCCTCGGCTACAATGCGGTATCCGCCGCCGATGGTCCGTCGGCGCTGACGCGTCTGAAGAACGGCGAGCGTTTCGACCTGCTCTTCACCGATGTCGTGATGCCCGGCGGCATGAGCGGCCGCGAGCTCGCCGATGAGGCGGAGAAGATCCGGCCCGGCCTGAAGGTGCTCTACACGTCAGGCTACACCGACGACACCATCATGCATCACGGCCACCTCGATCCCAGCGTGCTGCTGCTGCAGAAGCCTTACCGCAAGGGCGAGCTGGCTCGGATGGTGCGCAAGGCGTTGGGGGACTGACCTCTTCCCTCCCGAAATCGATAAAATTGTCTGCAATCCGCTGAGATCGGGCAAACCCTGCGCACAAGAGCCGTGCCTGCGTAAACCTGACCTTCGCTGCCGGCGTGCATGCTTCCGGAAAAATCGGGGGCATCAGCATGTCTGTTCTCAGGGAGATCGTGGCCGCGGTCGTGGGGGTCTACGCGCTTCTGTTGGCCTGCGACGCGGTGTTCGGCGTCGGCGAGGCGCGTTTCGACGACGATTACTATCGCGCCAGCTTCTACGCGCCGCAGCGAACCGAGTTTCGTTTCGCAAGCAACGTCACGCCGGCGGCGCGGGTCAGCGACGCCTTCGCGCAGTTCACGCCCCGGGAAGCCAGGCCCGGCAAGCGTTATTCGTCCCTGACGACGGTCATTCGCTAAACGGAATCGAAACCTTAAGACCGCGTCGCCAGCACGACGGCGGCGAGCGTCAGCACGAGGGCGGCGATCTGGCCGGGGCCGAGCGGCTCCGAAAGCGCGATCGCGGAGGCGACCACGCCGATCACGGGCACCGCCATGGTGCCGATCGCGGCCACCGAGGCCGGCAACCGCGCCAGCGCGGCAAACCAGCTGACATAGGCGATGCAGAACTGGATCACCGTGGAATAGAACAGCAGCCACCAGCCGGTGGCCGTCACCTTTTCCAGGTGGGTCGTCTCGATCGCAAGGCCGACGATCGCGATCGGAAAGCAGCCGATGCCGATCTGCCAGGCCGCCGCGGTGACCGGCGGCAATTTGAGCGGCAGCTTTTTCGCCAGCACCGTGCCGAGCGCAAAGCCGATGGCGCCGCCGAGCGCCATCAGGATGCCCGGCATCTTCGCCGTGCTCGCCACCAGACCGTTGCCGCCGAGGATCGAGGCGAGGCCTGCGAACGCCATCACCAGCGCGGCGGTGCGCAGCAGCGTCGGCCGCTCGCCCAGCACCGGCCAGGCCAGCATCGCCGCCCACACCGGCATGGTGTAGGCGATCAGCGCCGCTTCACTGGCCGGCAGCCAGAGCAGCGCCAGCCCCATCAGCACCATCCATCCGGTGACATTGAGCACCGCCGCCATCACCAGCCGCGGCCACTGCCCCTCGCCGACCCCAAGGCTCTCGCGGCGGACCAGCGCGAACGCGGCGAGCAGCAGCGCGCCGATCACGCCGGTGACGCCCCGCAGCGTCAGCGGCGGCAGTTCGCTGAGCAGGAATTTTGTGACGGGCCAGTTGAAGCCCCAGCCCACCGAGGTGATGGCGAGGAACATCAGGCCGGCCGGGGCGATGCGGGGCCGCAGCACCGGGCGAGTCGAATCAAGCATGTGGGTATCCGGCAAGTCAGAGGTCAGCTTGGCGCGGATTCGGCGCTCCGACCACCACC
>DATEJC010000645.1:0-15962 GCA_035278345.1 Bradyrhizobium sp.
GCCGGGACGACAGCTAGCCCGCGGCTGGCACCGCTTGCGGCATCGCCCACGGCCTTTGCAGCGAGGCGAGGCCAATCAACCGGCCCTGGATGTAGTCGCAGCCCCATTCGCGCAGCATCACGGCGGCTTCCTCGTCCTGCACCCATTCGGCCACCGTCTTGATGTTGAGCCGGCGCGCGAGGTCGATCAGGGTCTGCACGAAGGCGCGGTCGTCGGCGGAACGCGCGATGTTCTGCACGAAGGCGCCGTCGATCTTGACGATATCGACGCCGAGTTTGCGCAGGTTGCGGAACGAGGTGTAGCCGGCGCCGAAATCGTCGATCGCGATCCTGCTGCCAAAGTTCTTCAGCCGCGTCACAAAACCCCTGACGTCGTCGATGTCCTGGATCGCCACCGTCTCGGTGATCTCCACGATCAGCCGCTCGGCGACGCCGGGATGGTTGCGCATCAAGGACTCGATCGTCGCCGACCAGTCCGGATCCATGGTGGTTTCCGGCGAGATGTTGAGGCTGAGCTGCACGTTGGGCGAGGCGATCAACTCGGCGACCACGAGCTCGAGGATGCGATGGTCGACGAGGCGGATGAGGCCGAGCCGCTCGGCGACCGGCACGACGTCGGGCGCCAGCAGCACCTGACCGTCGCCGTGCTCCATCCGCACTAGGCATTCGTAGAACGCCGGCTCGCGCGAGCGCGCCGCCACCACCGGCTCGAAGGCCGCCACGATGCGGCGGTCGTTCAGCGCGGTGACGATCTCGTCGGTGACGCGGATGTTGACCCGGCGCTGCGCGTCGCGCTCGACATTGGGCCGCCACAGCCCGAACGAACCGGCGCGCCGGCGCTTTGCCGCATCGAGCGTTTCCTGGGCGCGGTTGATCGCCTCATCGGCGTTGCGGGCATAGCGCGGCACGCTGACCGCGCCGATCGACACCGTCACCGAGACCGGACCGGATTTGGTCGGGATAACGTCGTCGCGGATGCCGGCGAGGAAACGCTCGGCCGCGATGTTGGTGTCATCGACGGTGCAGTTCTTCAGGATCAGGCCGTATTTGTTGCCGGAGAAACGGCCGAGCACGTCGCCGGCGCGCAGCCGCGCGCGGATGCGGGTGCCGACTTCCGCGATCACGGCGTCCGCGACATCAAAGCCGAAGGCGTCGTTGACGCGGGCCAGATGATCGATGCCGATCAGCATGAAGGCGCAGGTCGAGCGGAAACGGGTGTTCTCCTCGATCGCCTCGGCAAGCGCGGCGATCAGGTGGGTGCGGTTGAGCTCGCCGGTCAGGGGATCGTGCCGCGACAATTTCAGGAGCTGCTCGTCACGGGCGCGGCGCTCATTGTTGATGCGCACGACGCCCTGCGCGCGCCACGGCCGGCCGTCGGAGCCGGCAAACCAGACCCCGGTCTCCTCGATCCAGATCACGGGCGCCGAGGTGACGGCGCGGATGCCGTATTCAATATGGTAAGGCACGCCCTCGTCGGCCCGCGCCGGCGGGGCGTAGGTCAGTGCATCCTGCCGGATCGAGCGCGCCGGCTCGATCAGCTTGGCGAACTCGGCGCCGGTAGCAAGCGACTCGACGGGGATGCCGGCAAAGACGGCGGCCGCGTTCTCGCTCCAGATGAGGCGGTCGCTGCCGATCTCCCAGACGAAGCTGGCCTGGCCGAGCGAGGCAAGTATGTCGGCGGCTTGCGGAACAGACGGCATCGGGTCGCCTCGTTTCGGGACATTACCCCCGGGGTGATTCTCCACCCCAAGGATAGGGCAACGCGCAGCCTGGACCCTAGGTAAAGTTGATTAATAGTTCACAAACCATGTTTTGCGGATTCAGGAACCGATTGGCATGCCGAGGCACATCTCTTGCGAGGAGAGTGGAAACACGGGATTGACCGTCCCGGAACGTGACAGATTGGCGATGACGGCTACAGGGCACCCAGAGGAGATCATCGACGCGGAGTTCGTGGATATCCCGAACCCTTCGGTCGAGCTTGTGCCGCTTTCCGCCCGTCCGGACGTTCACCCGGCCGTCCCGCTGAACCGTCCCGATGCCAGCTTTCTCACGCAGCTGATCGCGACCGCCGATCGCGTGCCCCAGACCTGCAGCCTGCGTCGGGGCTCCCATGCCGAGGCTCAGGCGGCCTATGGCCCGCACATCAGCGAGCGCCGCAGCGTGACGCGGCGGACCAAGCAAATCATCTGAACTCTTTTTCTGACGCGTTTTCTTGACGCGAACCGGTCCCCACTTCGCTTGAAAACGCTATGGGAAAAACTCAGCGCGGCGGCGCGTCCGGCGACGGATGCGCGCCATGGCCCGGCTGGATGCCCGGCGAGGGCACGGCGGGCTGCGCCATCGTCGGCTCGGGATGGTCGAGCAACACGGATTCCGCAACGGAAGCGGCTGACGGCGCCGCCGCTGGCGCGGGCGGAACAGGAGCCGGCGCAGGCGCCGCTGCGGGCCCGACAGCCTCCGGCTCGGCCTGGCGAACGGCCCTCTTCGCAACGGGGGCCGGGGCCGCAGCAACCGCATAACGCCGCCGGCGCAGCGCCACGCCGGTGAGGAAATCGACCAGCGCAAACAGCGTCAACAGGAAGAAAATCGAGGTGCCGAATTTCGGCAGCAGCAGGAATTCCGCCGCCGCCGCGCCGAACACGATCAGCGACAGCAGATGGTCCATGAGAAATTTGGCGCCGGGCCGCGCGCCCTTGACGATCTCGAGCAGCAGCATCACGGCCGCAAAGGCCAGCAGCATGTCGCCAAGGGAAATCGGCCACTCCGCGCCCGACATCAACGGCAGCCTGAGCACGGGCTCGCTGAGCGACACATCGCGCATCAGCAGCACGATGATGTTGTAGACCGCGAGCGGGATCAGGAGCAGCGGAAAGCCGACCATGGCCAGAGGCCCTTCGTGAAGGGGAGAAACGCGTATGCCCGAGGGCGGATCCATCCGCCTCGGGAACCGTCTTAACTCACTCGGTGGCCGAATTCAGGCAGGGGTTGCAGCCTGCCCACTGCTTTCGTCAGCAGGCCCGAAAGACTGCTGCCTTACGCCTGCCGTTTACGCTTCTTTCTTGGGCTTCAGCACCTGCCGGCCCTTGTACATGCCGGTCTTGAGGTCGAGATGGTGCGGACGGCGCAGTTCGCCCGAGTCCTTGTCCTCGACATAGGTCGGCTTCTTGAGCGCATCGGCGGAGCGGCGCATGCCACGGCGCGACGGCGAGGTTTTTCTGCGGGGAACGGCCATTTCGGTATCCTCTAGGGGTATCGCGGAGGCATCGTCTAAATAAGACGGCCCGCAGCTCACAAAAGCGCGGGCTCAAGATGCCGAGATGGCCGCGCTTATAGAGGAAGGACTCGCGTAAATCTAGGGCCGAAGAGGGTAAAAATGAGCCAAAATCGGCTCAAAATCCCCGGTTCTCGCTCCAGCAGCGCTGCGCGCTCTGGGCCCGGGCCATGTAGATTCCGGCAAGCCGCCGCACGCCGGGCCGCGGATCGCGGGCACTGCGCTTGATCGGGTTGGGCAGGATCGCCGCGAGCAGCGCCGCCTCGCGCGGCGAGAGCTCGGAGACCGGCCTGCCGAAGGCATAGGCCGCACCTGCGGCTGCGCCGAACTGGCCGCTGGGCCCGAGCTCGGCGATGTTGAGATAGATTTCGAGGACACGCTGCTTCGGCAGAACGAGATCGATCCACAGCGACAGCGGCAATTCCAGCGCCTTTCGCACCACGCTGCGGCCCGGCCACAGGAACAGGTTCTTGGCCACCTGTTGCGTGATGGTCGAGCCGCCGCGCGCCACCTCGCCGTCCTCCGCGTCATCCATCACCTCGCGCAGCGCATCCCAATCGATGCCGCGATGGCTGCAGAATTTGGCGTCCTCGGAGGCAACTACTGTGCGCGGCAGGTAGGGCGACATGGCGTTGAGATCGACCCATTGCCGCGACACCGGCGCGCCCTTGAGCCAGCGCCAGGCCATCAGCGTCGAGACCGGATGGCCGGCGCGATAGAACGGCGCCACCACATAGGGCAGCAGCAACAGCACCAGCAGGATCAGGAGCAGGTAGCGGACAATGCGCAAATGAGGGGCTTCTGGTTCTGGCGTCGCTGATCAAATGGCCCGAAGGGAAACCGCATGGTGACCATATCAGGCGGATTTACCAGCCCTTTTAGGGCGTCTTGAGGCCGCATCCGCCAATTGACGAAGCCCGCCCCATCAACGATTGTCCGCCCCCGAATTCGACCTTAGAGCCATATTTGGAGTCTTTCTGAATGACGACCGCCGCCGCCGACTTCGCCAAGCGACTGGACCAGACGGCCGAGGAAACCGAGCGGCTGCTGGCGCAGCTGTTGTCGGACACGCTGCTGCCCGACGAGATCGCTCGCCCCAAGCGGCTGATGGAGGCCATGCGCTATTCCAGCCTCGGCGGGGGCAAGCGCCTGCGGCCGTTCCTGGTGGTCGAGAGTTCGGCGGTGTTCGGTGTGCCCCGCGAGGCGGCGCTGCTTGCGGGTGCTGCGCTCGAATGCATCCACTGCTATTCGCTGATCCATGACGATTTGCCGGCGATGGACAATTCCGACCTGCGCCGCGGCCGCCCGACCCTGCACAAGAAGACGGACGATGCCACCGCGATTCTCGCCGGCGATGGCCTCTTGACGCTCGCCTTCGACATCATCAGCCGTGACGAGATCCACCGCGACCCGACGGTGCGGTTGCTGCTCACCCGCGCGCTGGCGCGCGCCTCCGGCCTCGGCGGCATGGTCGGCGGCCAGATGCTCGATCTTGCCGGCGAAGGCCGCTTTGGCGACCGCGAGCCGGTCGACGTCGCGCGGCTGCAGCAGATGAAGACCGGCGCGCTCCTGCGCTATGGCTGCGTCGCCGGCGCCATCCTCGGCCAGGCCTCGCCAAAGGAGTACCAGGCGCTCGACGATTACGGCCGCGCGCTCGGCGAAGCCTTCCAGATCGCCGACGATTTGCTCGACGTCGAGGGCGATGCGGCGGCGCTCGGCAAGCAGACAGGCCAGGACGCCGCGCTCGGCAAGACCACTTTCGTTACCCAGCTCGGCATCGATGGCGCCAGGCAGCGCGTCCGCGACCTCTTGGCACGCGGCGATTCTGCGCTGTCGATCTTCGGCGCCAGAGGCGACGTGCTGCGCGCCACCTCGCGCTTCGTCGCCGAACGGAAAAACTAGCATGGCCGACGGCAGGGAGTTCGAGGAGCGCCTTGCCCGGTTTCGAAAGCTGCCGAAATTCCTGCGTGTGTTCGTGTCGCGGCCGCGCACCTTCATCGCCCTCGGCATTGCGCTGGTCGTTTTCTTCCTGCTGCCGGACTCGCACCGCCTGGTAACGCGCGCACTGGTCGGCTGGGATATTTTCGCGACCATCTACCTCGTGCTCGCTTACTCCATGATGTACCGCTGCGGCCACGAGCATATCAGGCCGAGCGCGCTGATGCAGGACGACGGGCGCGTCCTGATCATGATGGTGACGCAATTCGGCGCGCTCGCCAGCATCGCGGCGATCGTGTTTGAACTTGGCGCCTCCAAGAAGAGCGTGCCGGGGCTGACGCTCGCGGTGATCACGATTGCGCTGTCGTGGACGCTGGTGCACACCACCTTCGCGCTGCATTATGCGCATGATTATTACCGCGGCGCCATGCCGGGCGGGTTGCAGTTTCCAAGCGGCGACAAGCGCGACCACGCCGACTACTGGGACTTCGTCTATTTCTCCTTCGTGATCGGCATGACGGCGCAAGTCTCCGACGTCGGGATCACCGACAAGATCATCCGCCGCACCGCCACCGTGCACGGCATCATCTCCTTCGTGTTCAACACCGCCCTGCTGGCGCTGATGGTGAACATCGCGGCGAGCGCGATTTAGCCCGACTTGCCCGATTGCGCGTCACGGAACCGCTGGCACGATTCCTGTCGGCGCGGTCCTGGAAAGGTTAACAGGAGGTATCGATTTCCGCCGTCCCCCCAATGTGGTTTCAATCGGACTTGCCGAATTGCGACCATTCGGAGAACCGCGGTGTCACTGGCCGGCAGCCATTCCGAGCATTCGAGAGTTCCTGCGCTTGACCTGCTGCGTCTCCTCGCCGTCGGCGCGGTCATTCTTTATCATTACGGCTTCTGGGGGCCTGCCTCGCAAGGCGTGCCGCAGGTCGCGATTCCCGCGCTTGCTCCCATCGCGCAATATGGCTTCCTCGGCGTTCCCGTTTTTTTTGCCATCAGCGGTTTCGTGATCGCCTATTCGGCTGAAGGCCGGACCCCCGTTGGCTTTGCCATCGCTCGCTTCAGCCGCATCTACCCGACATTTGTGTTCTGCATGACGCTTACCTTCGCGGCGACAATGCTGTGGGGCGCCGGTCACTTCGAAGTGCGGCCGGCACAATGGCTTGCCAATCTGTTCATCGCCGCGCCGGCGCTCGGTCAGCCCTATGTCGACACGTCGTACTGGTCGCTGGTGATCGAGGTTGTCTTTTACGCCTGGGTCGCACTGTTCCTGGCTCTTGGCCTGTTTCCGCGAAAGATCGACGCAATCATCCTGGTCTGGCTGGGGATCACGTTCGCGAACGAACTGACGATCGACGCGCCGATCATGGGAAAACTTTTCATGGCCGACGATAGCGGCTTCTTCGCCGTAGGCCTGCTCATCTATGAATACTACCGTGGACGCCGCGACCTGCGCCTGTATGGCCTGCTCGCGCTGGCGTTCGGCACCGCGACGTTCCAGGCGGTGCACAAGATCGAACGGCTCGGCGTACTTACTGGCGGGACGTTCGACCCGCAGACCGTCGCGATTATCGTCATCGTCTCCCTCGCAATCGTGTTTCTCGCGACCCGTGTCAAACGATTGCCGTTGCGGCCTGCAGTCGTGCTGGCGGCGGGCGGGATCACCTATCCGCTTTACCTGCTGCACATGCAGCTCGGCTATGTGGTGTTCACGGCAGCTGCGCCGAAACAGCACATCGTCCTGTGCACGGTGTCGATTGTGGCCGGCGCTTTTCTTCTGGCGTGGGGGGTGTGGCGCTTTGTGGAACGCCCGGCGCATGCGTGGACAAGATCAGCACTTGCGAATTGGGCCGCGAGGCTAGGCTGGTCCTCAAGGCTGAGGCCGAGCACATCTGCTTGAGTTACGAACCAGGCGACGTCCGCACGATCGCTTGCTGATCCGTCACGATATCCGCCTGCCTCAACCGGCGGCTTCAACAGGCAGGCCGGCGGCCTTCCATTCGGGATAGCCGTCCTCGAGACGGCGGACGCGATAGCCGCGGGCCCGCAGCGCTGCGACGGCTTCGAACGAAAGCACGCACCAGGGCCCGCGACAGTAGGCAATCACCTCTCGGCCTTTCGACAGTTCGCCCAGGCGCCGTTCCAGTTCGGCGAGAGGAATGTTGAGCGCCCCTGGGAGATGGCCGAGGGCGAACTCGTCTTCGGGCCGCACGTCGAGCACCGTCACCAGATCGTCACGCAACCGCGCGACCAGGTCATCACGCGAGACCGGTTCAAGCGCATCGCGGGCGTTGAAGTAATCGGTCACCACACGACCGATCTCGGCGACATTCCGTTCGCCGACGCGGCCAAGCGCTTTGACCAGCGTGACCACTTCGGCATCGCCGGCCAGACGATAGAGGATGTGTTTGCCGCGACGCTCGGCCTCCACGAGGCGCGCACGCCTGAGGATCTGTAGGTGGCGCGACGTGTTGGCAAACGTCAGATGCGCCCGAGCCGACAACTCCTCGACGCTACGCACCCCCTGCGCAAGGTGCTCCAGCAGCTCGAGCCGGTGAGCGTGGCCGAGCGCCTGCGCTACGCCGGCGAGATTCTCGTAGATCGCCCGTTTCGGTCCCGAGCTTGACACCACAGTCCTTGGCTATATCATTCAGCAGATCGATTGAATGTTATCTAGCCTGTCTCGTGTAGGAGTGCAAGTCCATGATTCTACGCCAGTTCTTGCATAGCGATCCGGTCGGCATCTCCTACCTCTTCGGCTGCGGCGGCAAGGCCATAGGCGCGGTAGTTGACCCGGTCGGCGACATCAAGCCGTACCTGCAGGCCGCCGACAGCGCCGGCATGCGGATACATTTCGTCATCGACACGCATGTCCATGCCGACCATCTGTCAGCGGGCCGTGCACTCGCCGCCGCGGCGGGCGCAGAGTACGTGCTCTCGGCGCAGGCCGGCGTGTCGTTTCCGTACAAGGGCGTGCGCGACGGCGAGGTGCTTCCGCTCGGCAATGTGTCGGCGACGGTGATGCACACGCCGGGTCACACGCCCGAGCACATCTGCATCCTTGTGACCGACCGAACGCGCGCCAACGAACCGTGGTTCGTCTTCACCGGACACACGCTCATGGTCGGCGATCTCGGCCGTACCGAACTTGCCGCGAACGCCAAGGAAGGCGCCAGACAATTGTTCCGAAGCGTGCGCAGACTGAAGGAGCTTCCCGATTACGTCGAGGTGCTGCCGGGCGCTTATGCGGGCTCGGTCTGCGGCCGGCGGCTGAGCGGCAAGCCATCATCCGCGATTGGCTTCGAGAAGCGGCACAATCAGGGCTTCATGATCGAGGACGAAGCCGAGTTCGTCCGGTTCATGGTCGCCGAGATTCCTCCGGCGCCACCGGAAGCCGCGAAAATCAGGGCGGTCAATTCAGGCGCGGCGACCGCCGCGGCCTGATCGATGAGCGAAGCGGCAACGACACAACAGGCCTCCTCGATTCGCCTGGGTCTCAAGGAGAACTGGCCGCAGTTCGCCCTGCTCGTGCTGATCAACGCCTTCGTCGGCGGCATGGTCGGAATCGAGCGAACGGTCGTGCCGCTGATCGGCGCCGAGGAATTCAGGATCGGTTCGACGACGTTGGTCGTTTCCTTCATCGTCAGCTTCGGCGTGGTCAAGGCGTGCGCCAACCTGGTCTCCGGCCAGCTCGCTGACGCCTGGGGACGCAAACGTGTCCTCGTCCTCGGCTGGCTCGTCGGCCTGCCGGTGCCGTTCATGATCATCTGGGCGCCCAGCTGGGAATGGGTCATTGCCGCAAACGCGCTGCTCGGCATCAACCAGGGCCTTGCCTGGTCGATGACCGTGATCATGAAAATCGATCTCGTCGGGCCGAAGTCGCGGGGGCTCGCCGTGGGTCTCAACGAGTTCGCCGGCTATTTTGCGGTGGGGGTGACCGCTTTCCTTACCGGATATCTTGCCTCGCAGTACGGGCTGCGGCCGGCGCCGATCTATCTTGGTGTTGCCTATGCGATTCTCGGCACGGCGCTGTCGATCCTGCTGGTGCACGACACGCGGGACCACGTCCGGCTGGAAACAGCCAGCCATACGCAACAGTCGGCCCCGATCAGCTTCCGCGAGATATTCATGCTGACCTCGTTCAGGGATCGCAATCTGTTTGCCGCGTCACAGGCCGGGCTCGTCAACAATCTCAATGACGGAATGAGCTGGGGAATCTTTCCGCTGTTCTTCGCCTCGTTCGGCCTTCACGTCGATCGGATCGGCATATTGAAAGCCGTTTATCCGGCGACCTGGGGCATCCTGCAGATCGCCACGGGTCCCCTCTCCGATCGCTGGGGCCGCAAGGGGCTGATCGTGGCCGGCATGTGGGTGCAGGCCGCGGGCCTGTTCCTGACCGCAGCAACAAGTCATTTCGAATGGTGGCTGGTCGGCAGCCTGCTGCTCGGGCTTGGCACGGCCATGGTGTATCCGAGCCTGATCGCCGCCGTGTCCGATGCCTCGCATCCGAGCTGGCGCGCACGCTCGCTCAGCGTCTACCGCTTCTGGCGCGATCTTGGTTACGCGATCGGGGCGCTGGCGGCCGGCCTGATCGCCGACCTGCTCGGCATGGCGTGGGCAATCGGCACGATCGGCGCGCTTACCTTCCTGTCGGGGCTGGTTGTCGCTGTCGCCATGCAGGACAGACCCGGAGCACGCCAATGAGTGAAACCTTCCTGGGACGTTGTCTCTGCGGGGCCGTGCGTTTCGAAGCGCGCGGCCGACCGAAAGGGATCTTCTGGTGTCACTGCGATAGCTGCCGTCGGCATTCCGGCGCGCCCGTCAGCGTGTTCGTCGGGTTCGAGAACGACGCTGTCACGGTGACCGAGGGCGCTATCACGACGTTCAAATCATCGCCGGGAACCACGCGTGGCTTCTGCTCCCGCTGCGGCTCGACGCTGACCTGCGCTACGGTGCATTTGCCGGCGGAGACGCATTATCACGTCGGCGCCTTCGATCGGGCGGCGGAGCTGCAACCGAGCAAGCATTTTTTCGCCAACGAGCAGCTGCCCTGGCTGCGGCTTGACCACACCCCGCAAGGCGGGTGACTGCGACGGTATGGCCGGTGCGCCCGAGAAAGCAGCAAAATGAAGCGCGCCTTGCCGTTTCTGAAAACGCCATGACCGATCAATGCGTCGAGATCTGAAAGTAGTTGGCCCCGCTCTCGCGGGGCCAATACCGTCTTTCGGCAGACATATGCGTGGAGGCCGCGCCTAGTTGCACACCTCAACGTGGGCGTTGTTGCCGAGGCCGCCGCCACCGCGATATTCGAGATGGCAGCCGCGCGCGACCGGACGGCAGGAATTGTAGTCGCAGTAGATCTTGCCGCTGCCTCCAGCAGCACCGGCGCCGGCACCCGCACCATAGGCGCTCTTGGTGCCTGCCTGCGGACGGGCCGGCGCGGCACGATCCTGCTGATCGGTATCGCGCTTGGCCACCGGCTTCTTCTCGCGGCGCTTCTCGCACTCATTGTCGTCGTTGAGGAACGAGCCTTCGGCGCACACGATCTTCACGCAGCTGTCGCCTTGCGCCTTGAAGCCGTGATCGCAGACCAGCGGGCAGACCCGCGCCGTCTTGGTCTTGATCGATTCGAGGGCGTCGGTCGACGCCAGCTTGGTGTCGAACTTGGTCTTGGCATAGCGGTTGAACAGCGACATCGAGCGCTGCGAGGAGGCGTTCCAGTTGCCGTCGGCGTCAGCCGAGAGGCAGCCGACACGGCGGAGCTCCGTCTGCACCGACTTGGTCACCTCCGCCTGCGGGCTGGCTGAGCTCAGCGAGGCGAGATTGGGCTTGTTGTCGGTCGAGCCAGACGGCGACAGCGCTGCGACCTTGGCGGTATCCGCCGCAGCCTTCTCGGCATCGGCGCGCTTCTGCTCGGCGGCTGCTGCCTGGGCCTGCGCGATTTCCTTGGCCTTCTCGGCCGCGATACGGGCCTGCTCGGCGGCCCTGGCATCGGCTTCGGCCTTGGCTTGCGCGGTCTTCTGCGCGCCGTCGGCGGCAAGGCGTGCGCGCTCTTGCTCGGCGAGACGCGCCTTCTCGGTGGCGGCAACACGGGCCTCTTCAGCCACGAGCTTTTCCAGCTGCAGCTTGGCGAGGCTCGCATAGAAGCCGTCGGGATATTGCGTGAGGAAAGCGTTGAGCGCGGACTTGTTGCCGATCTGCAGCGCAAGCTCATAGTCGCGGCGGATGTCGGCCTGCGGATTGGCCGCCGGCGCGGGCGCGGCAATTTTCGGCGCCGCCACCAGCGGCACGTCCTCGCCGCCCAGCGAACCATAAACGAACGGCTCCTGGCGGTTGTTGGTGGTCTTCAGCACGTCGTCGCGGACGAAGCCGAAAGCGCGGCGCACGTCGAGGCCGGGCCTGGTCAGATGCTTCGACAGCGCAACGGTGAACGGACTGTTCTTGCCGTCGCCGTCGGCCGCGGTCGATCCGGCCTTCGCCGAATAGGCGATCAGGAGGTTCGGGCTGTTCGGCTCGACCTTGGCAAGGCCCTGCCCGATCGCGCGCGAGGCCACGGTGCGCTTCATCGACTTGGAAAACGGATTGTCGCGGCAGGCATCGAGAATGACCAGCCGCAGCTTCTTGGCAGGCTCGACGGCCAGCAGCACGCGGTCGAGCGACAGCGCCTCGTCATAGACATCGGTGTCGCGCTCGAGCTTGGCGTCGATCGGAATCAGGTAGTTGCCGCCGTCGACTTCGATGCCATGGCCGGCGTAATAGACCACGGCGATGTCGGCATCGCGGGCGCGGTCGGCGAAGTCGCGCAGCACGCGGCGGGTCTCCGAGGCCGGCAGATCGTGACGGGAATCGACCACGTCGAAGCCGGCATCCTTCAGCGTCGACGCCATCGTGTTGCCGTCGTTCACGGGATTGGGCAGCTTCGGCACGTTTTGATAGGCGGCGTTGCCGATCACCAGCGCGACGCGCTTCTCGGCAAGGGCCGGCCCGGCCGACAGCAGCAGCGCTACGGCGCAGAGCAAGGAATAGAGTTTTGTCCGTCCGATCAGGTCAGTCATGGCGACACCGGCACAAGGCGTTTCGTGGTACCCCAGCCTAGCAAAGGCCAGGACCGGGCATTGTGAGGCCGGTCACCAAACGGGACCCGCCTTCTCTTTGATTTAGTACCCCAGACCCTCCAAGGGTTCGGCAATTATCTTACTGTTTTACCGCGATGTTTGCCTTGGGGTTCCCACTCCGTGACGTGCCGCACATAGGCTTTCGCGGGCTGCCGCGGCGGCGGCGTATTGAAAGGACCCGCCTGCCCGGCTTCAATCAAAAATAGCGGGCGGGCCCCGTCCTTGCGGAACAGGCGAGGGCGGCGGCGGCAACATCATCGGGAGGCAGCATGTACAAGGCCGTTACCATCCTGCTTCTGGCATCCGCGCTGGCGGGCTGTGAGGCCTACAACACCCTGAGCGAGGGCCTGAAGCACACCAAAGCGATCGAGAGCGACATCGCGGAGAAAACCGGCGTGAAGCCGAGCGTCGGCTTCAGCTGGAACAACGGCGCGCTCACCTCCGTGACGGTCAGCTTTCCCAAGCTGTATGACGAAAAGCCGCTGCGCGAGCTTGCCGCCCTGACCCGCACGGCGGTCACAAGGGAGTTCAAGCAGACGCCGAAGACCATCCTGCTCTCCTTTGCGCTCGATGCCGGCACGACGGCGGAAGCGGCGGCACCGTACGCCACCAACTAGTCGGGCCGCAGCGGACAAATTGCCGGGCGAGAGGTTGCGATTGCAATTTCCGAACGGCATGGGCGATGCGCCGCAATTGAAATCCGTCGCATCGCAGCTACATTCGACGCCAAGAAACGCGATGCAAGGGAGGCTAGAGGTGAGCACCGACCGTTCGACTGTCGAAGCCGTCGTGAAGCATTATTTCGACGGGCTTTATGAAGGCGATGCCGACAAGCTTGGCGCCATCTTCGATACCAGCGCGGACCTGCGCTGGCTGGAGAAGGGCGAACTGCAGGTGCTCACCGTGCCGGACTGGCTCGACCGCGTGCGCAAGCGCCCGTCGGCGAAGGCGGAAGGCAAGCCGCGCGAGGATTTCATCGTCACCATCGATCGCTCCGACGACAATACGGCCTTTGTGAAAGTGCGCTGCCAGCTGCCGCCGCGCTATTTCACCGATTATCTGGTGGCGATGAAGCTGAAGGATGGCTGGAAGATCGTATCGAAGTCGTACCGGTATGATCTGAAGGAGTGACGCCCGCGCGGGGCGCGGCAGAAGCCGCCTGACGATTTCCTCCTCGGCTCGCCAAATGCATTGACCAAGCGGCCCCTCCCGGGCCAACTGGCGGCATCATGGAAGCCAAGTTTCAGATTTTCCTGATCCTGCTCGCGGTGCTGGCCGGCACGGCGCTTCTGGCGCGCCGGATCAACGTCGCGCCCGCGATCCTGCTGCTGCTCGCCGGCATCACGCTCGCCTTCGTGCCGGGCATGCCGCAGGTCGAATTGCCGCCGGAGCTGGTGCTGCTGCTGGTGCTGCCGCCGCTGATTTATTCGGCCGCAGTGGCCATGAGCTGGCGCGAATTCCGCTTCAACCTGCGCGTCATTTTCCTGCTGGCCGTCGGCTGCGTGATCTTCACCGCCTTCATGGTGGCGGCGGCCACGCATTATCTGATCGGACTGCCGTGGGCGGTGGGATTCCTGCTGGGCGCCATCGTCGCGCCGCCCGACGTTGTGGCGCCGCTGGCGATCGCGCGCAAGCTGGGGCTGCCGCATCGCATCCTTGTCGTGCTGGAAGGTGAAGGACTCGCCAATGACGCCACCGCGCTGATCCTCTATCGCTTCGCGGTGGCGGCGATCTCGACCGGGCTGTTTTCGCTGCCGCAGGCGACCGGCACGTTCTTCGCCATCGTGGCGAGCGAGATCGCCTTCGGCATCGCGATCGGCTGGGTCAGCCTGCGGCTGCGCCATTATGCGCGCGACCCGCAGGTCGAGATTACGCTGTCGCTGATCACGCCCTATGTCGCCTACTGGATTCCCGAGCACCTCGGCGGCTCCGGCGTGATCGCCACAGTCGCCTGCGGCCTCTATGTCAGCTGGAACGGCCCGCTGCTGATCTCGGCGGCGACGCGGCTACAGGGCATCTTCTTCTGGGACCTCGTGATCTACATGATCGAGGGCATGCTGTTCCTCCTGACCGGCTTCCAGCTGCGTTCGTTGCTGGAGAAGTCGAAAGCATTTCCCCTGCATGACATCCTGTTTGCGACCGGTCTCGTCATCGTCATCGTGATCGTCGCGCGGTTCGCCTGGGTCTATCCCGCGACCTACGGTCCGCGGTTCCTGAGCAGGAAGTTGCGCGAGCGCGACCCCTACCCGTCCTGGCGCACGGTGTTCGTGATCGCGTTCACGGGTGTGCGCGGCGCGGTGTCGCTCGCTGCGGCGCTGGCGCTGCCATTCGCGCTCGCCAATGGCGATCCTTTCCCCTATCGCGATCTGATCCTGTTCGTCACGTTCAGCCTGATCCTGGTGACGCTGGTCGGCACCGGGCTTCTGCTGCCGCCCGTGGTGCGCTGGCTCGGCGTCGCCAGCGACGGCCACAACGAACATGCCGCCGAGCACGAGGCCGAGATCGCCGCGCGGCGCGACGCGCTGGCTACGGCGCTGCAAGCGCTGGAAGCGAGGAGCAACGATCCGCAGGTGTCCGAAGAGGTGCTCAAGCTGCTGCGCGCACGGCATGATGTCCGCACCAGTCAGCTGCCGGTCGCCATCGACCGCGACAGCCATGAGGTGACGGCAACCGGCGCCAACCTGACGCGCGAACTGATCGGAATCGAACGCCGCTGCATTCACACCCTGCTGCGCAACGGCAAGATAAGCGACGAGACGCGGCGGCGCATCGAGCGCGACCTCGACCTGGAGGAAGCGGGCCTCGCCAACCGCGAGTACCGGAAAATTCCAATGTAGGCAGCGGTCAGCGCTTGTGCGCCGAGCGCGTCACGGCAGGTTTCTTCGGCTGGGCAGTGCGCGGCTGCGCCACCCGGTGCACAGGCTTCGACGCCTTCGGCTGCGGCTGCGCCACCAGCGGTGCCGCCGGGCCGCGCGTCTCGCAATAGTCGGCGGCGGCCGACGACACGGCCGCAGCGACCTTGTTCTTGTGCTCGTCGGACGCCATCACCAGCTCTTCGTCGCGGTTGATGATGGAGCCGCTTTCCAGCAGCACCGCCGGCATGCTCGTCATCCTGAGCACGATGAGCTGGTCGTAGCGGTAGACGCCGGCCTCGATGTCGAGCAGTTCGCGCTGGAATTTGCCCATGAACCACTGGTCGTATTGCCTGGCGAATTGCAGATCCTTCGACGCCATCTGGTTGCCGAGCAGGCGCGCAAACTTCAGGCTGTCGCCGTAGCGCGGATTCAGCTTCGAGACGAATACCGAATAGCCGCCGAACATGTCGTTGAACGCGCCTTTCCTGCCTTCGAATTCCCACTTCTCGACATAGATGCCCGGCACGGAATCGTGGTGGATTGAGAGGAAAAGATCGGCGCCCTTTTTGTTGGCCCTGGCGACACGCGCCATCAGGCTCGGCCGCGCCTTGCCTTCCGTGACCAGCAGAACGGTCGCAGTGAATCCATCCGCCTTCAGCCGCTCCTCGATGCGCTTGCCGAGATTGAGATTGAATTCGAACTCGGGAACGTTGCGCGCGCTCATGGCGCCGTAGGACTCGGCGGTGTGTCCGACGTCGAGGATGATACGGAATTT
>DATEJC010000646.1:0-9482 GCA_035278345.1 Bradyrhizobium sp.
TACCAGGGAACGCGCGGGTCACGCGCGGCCAGATAGATCGCATGCGTATCGCGCCGAAGCACGCGAGCCCATTGCTTTAGCCTTGCCAGCAATTTGTAGCTTCCCTCCTCCAGAGCCATGCGCCGTCGCTCAATCCTATCGTCGCGCCGGCGCGAAAGCGCTCCCATTCCACTGGTAGAGTTGCGTCACTCCACCGCGCATCACCTCCAGCCCTGCGGAGCCACCGGTGTTGGTGAGGCGCACGTCTTCGGCGTAGACGCTGAAGACGCGCCGATAGCCCGCGCCCCTCCCGGCATAGACTTCATGAAGGCATCCGGCCGCGGTGCAGATCGCTCCCCTGTTGGGACAGGCAAGGCACCAGGAGTCCCGGCTCGCTCCGAACATTGTAACGCTGCGTCTACGCGGCGCGGCGGGGCTGTTGCGAAGCACTTGCAGTCTCGTCGGCGACGCCGACGCGATGGCGGTACACCATCTCCCAGCCCTTCCAGCCGGTGAAGAGCAAGCCGCCGACCGCGATCAGCGACAGCACAAGGCCCGTCGGGATGATCTTCGAAGAGCCGCCGGTATAGCGCATGTACCAGTTGCCGGCCTCGATCAGCACGATGATGACATTGCCGCCGGCATGCAACCAGGCATCGGTGAGGTCGAAGATGCGGCGCTCGCCGAATACGTCGATCAGGCCCATCACGGCGGCGAGCAGCGCCATGACGACGCCGGCGCCGAGCAGCCACATGGCCGAGCTGGCGACGGTCTCGCTGCCGTTACGCCAGAACGCGAAGTCGCAGACCAGCGTCGCGACGAAGAAGGCGACCGGGAACGGGATCAGCATGGGATGAATGGGATGGCCCGCAATGCTTGCGGTGCTGCGCGGGTTGGACATGGGAACCTCCCTTCAGGGCGCCCCCATTTCAACGTGCGCGTGACGGCGCAGGTTCCTGTGCCCGGACCCCAACCGCGCGGAATTCAGGCCGGAATCGCCTCTTCCGGGCAATTGGTCAGCCGCGCCGGCACGCCTACCGCGGTGCATCCGGCGGGCACGTCATCGGTGACCACGGCGCCCGCGCCGATCTTGGCGAAATCGCCGATTGAGATGTCGCCGATCACGCTCGAGCCGGAAGAGAGCAGCACGCCGCGGCCGATCCGCGGAGCGCGCGCGGGATCGTCCGGCTTCCGGCCGATGGTGACGTTTTGTAAAATCGTCACGTCATCGCCGATGCAGGCGAATGCACCGATGATGATGCCGGTGGCGTGATCGAGGAACACCGAGCTGCCGATTTTGGCGGAGGGGTGGATGCTGACCTGCAGCCGCTCGGAGGAGGCGCTTTGCATCAAGAGTGCGAAATCGCGGCGGCCGTTTTGCCAGAGCCAGTTCGACACGCGCCAGGCCTGCAATGCGACATAGCCCTTGAAGTTGAGCAGCGGCGGCAGCAGCGCCGTGGTCGCAGGATCGTGATTGACGATGCCCTCGAGATCGAGGCTTGCGGCTTGGACAAGTTCCGGCGCGGCGGCAAAGGCCTCCCTGGCGACGCGGGCGAACCGCGCGCGTCCATCGTCCCTTGCGCCGAGCCGCTGCCCGATCTGCAGCGCCAGCGCGCTGGCAAGAGAGGGATGATCGAGGACGGATTCTTTCAGCGACGCCGCAAGCACGGGATCGCTGGCCGCGATCGCCTCCGCCTCGCGGCGCACCGAGTGCCAGAGTTCTTGGGCTGAGGCCACCTTGCTCTCCCGCTATCGCGGGGAATGTAGGATGGGTTGGGAGACAGTGAAACCCATCATGGCCCCGCGGCAAGGAGGGGATGGGTTTCGTTGCGCTCGGCCCTTGACGAGAATCGGAAATCGACTCATATTGTCCGGGCGTGACGATCGCACCTGCCCTGCAAAGGGCAGCTTAAGGCCGCCCAGGGCTCAACCCGGCGGCCTTTTGCGTTTTGGGGGTCCGTTCTCTTCCGGGCCGCATAAAAACAAACCGCCCGTCTGCTTTCGCAAACGGGCGGCTCGTTGCCGTTCAGGACTTTGGGGGCATTACGCCTGAAGGCTAGCTCGTGCCATCAGCCCTGCGGAGGCTGGTCGTTCGGCGGCGTCGGCTTGTTGCGATGCTGCGCCATGAAGGCGTCGAACTCTTCCTTGTCCTTGGCGTGGCGCAGGCGGTCGAGGAAGTTCTTGAACTCGACCTGCTCCTCCTCGAGGCGCCGCAGGGTTTCCTGGCGGTACTCGTCGAAGGCGCGGTTGCCAGAGGACGGCGGGCCAAAGCCCCAGCCGCCACGCTCCATGCGGCTGCGCATGCGGTCCATCCGGTACTGCATCCGCTCCATCTTGTTGGCCCAGCGATCGCGATCGTGGTGACTCCAGCAACCCATTTTTCTGCTCCCGAGTGTGAAAAAGAGAAGGGCAAGGCCGATCGGCCACCAGATAATGAAGACGAGGATGGTCACGGCGATCCAGCCGGGATGCCACGGTGATTCGAGCATGTGCGGGCGGTAGTACTCTTCCCCCTGGGGGGCCGGGCCGCGCCAGCGATTGACATCAGCGGTGTAGGCCATTTGCCTTCTCCATCACGGCATCACGCCGTTGTGAATGTAAATAACATTTACATAGATAGCCCAGCCATTGGGATTGTCAAGCGGGGCTCCAGGGGCCTGCGCCAAGATATTTTTGAAATCTTATTTCGGACGGCCCCAGGGACCTGAAGGAGCACCGGACGGAGCGCCTGATGGCGGTACCGGCGGCGGTTCGGCGGGCTTTGCCCCCTGCTCGCTCGGCCTGCGATCAGTCGGGAAGCCGAGGCCGCGCAAGTAAATCAGCACTTCGGCTTCCAGAAGATCCTCCGGCGACATCGGCAGCTTGCGCCGCGCCGCATCGCCACGCCCGAACAGCGAGGCGATGCCATGCGACATCGCCCAGATATGCAGCGCCATCATCATCGCCGGCGGCCGCGGCACGCCGGGCGGCGCCAGTGCCGCGAGCCGCTCGGCCGCGGCGCGGATGATGGCGAAAGCGCGCTCGGATGCTGCCAGCAGCGTGGGATTTGCATCTGACGGCAAGCCGGATTCGAACATCGCCGAATAGAACGCGGGCTCCTCGCGGGCGAAGCGCAGATAGGCCTTGCCCACGCGCTCGAAGGCGGTGACGGTGTCGGGGCGGCCGTCGTCCCAGGCTTGCGTCAGCAAAGACTCGAACTGCTCAAAGCCGCGCTGGGCGATGCTCGCGAGCAGCTCGTCGCGGTCGCGAAAATGGCGATAGGGCGCGGCGGGGCTGACGCCGGCCATGCGCGCGGCGTCAGCGAAGGTGAACCCGGCCGCGCCCTTTTGCGCGATCAGGTCGAGCGCCGCCTGCAGCAGCGCCTCCTTCAGGTTGCCGTGGTGATAGCCGCGCTCGGCGCGGCGCTGATCCTTGCGCCAGCTCATGTGAAAGACTTTTACATGAGCCGGGCATAAAGGTCACTAGCGTGAGACCACGGCCCGCAACCCGTTAATGAACGTTAACCTGCCAGAATCGGCAGCACCGGCCAAACTTTTGCTGCCCGTCGGCCCAATCGCGCGACTATGCGGGAACGTATGTCAACCTAATCACGTTCTTGCCGATTCGATCACTGGCCATCAAGCGCAGCGGAGGCCGCGGGCCGGCGAAGAACGGCTTGCCGCGACCCAGCACGACGGGATGGATGTAGAGCCGATACTCATCAACAAGGCCAAGCTCGGTCAGGCTTCGCGCCAGTTCCGGGCCGGATACTTCAATCTCACCATCGAGCTGAGCCTTCAATTCGCGTACCGCCGCTTCGACGTCATCGCGGACAATAGTGGCATTAGGGCCGACCGACTCCAACGAGCGGGACACTATCCACTTCGGTTGGTTCCGCCATGCCGCCGCATAGTCGCGTTCCTCCGCATCCCATTCAACATGGTCCTCGTCCCAATATCGCATCACCTCGTACATGCGGCGACCGTACAGGCTGCCGGCCGCGCCGCGCACTTGCTCGATGAAATGACGAAAGAGTACGGGGTCGGGCGCGAATTCCACGTGGTCGTGGTCGACGTACCCGTCGAGAGACTGGTTCAATCCGAAGACGAGTTTCGCCAAGCTACATCTCCTTCCTACGCGCCGGGAATCGGCAGCACCGGCATGATCTCCACGCGCTCGCCCGGGAAGATCGCAAAATGCGGGTGGTTCTCGAACATCTTCGCGGCGGCCTCATGCGAGGCGGCGCGCACCACCGTGAAGGCGCCGAGCTCGTTGGCGATGTCGGTCACGCCCCTGGCGTCGACCTTCTTGGTCTTGCCGAGCGGCCCGCCCATCTCGAGGATGGCGCCGTGGTGTTTTTCTACCCACGCCTTCCAGGCCGCGATGCCCTCGCGTTCCTTTTTCTGACGCTCGGAATCCGACAGCGCATTCCAGGCGGCCATTTTCGGGCCGGTCGTGCTGCCGAGGAAGACGGCGAGATAGGTGTCGTTGCTCATGGGGCTTCTCCGTCCGATGTCGAAAGATGAATGATCAGCGGCTCGCAGCGCTGCGCGGCTGCAACTCGATGAAATCGGTGGCGACCTGCTGGATCTCCTCCGGATAGTCGGTGACCTCGTGTACCTGGCGGATCTCGATGATCTCGTTGGCCGACGCCGGGCACTTCTTCGCCCATTCGATCGCTTCTGCGCGCGAATTCACCTCGATCATCCAGTAGCCGCCGAGCACTTCCTTGGATTCGGTGAAGGGGCCGTCGGTCACAACGGGCTCGCCGGTGGCGAAAGAAACGCGGGAGCCCATCGACTGGGGGTGCAGGCCGTCGAGCGTGATCAATACGCCTGCGTCCCGCAGCTCTCCGTTGTAGCGCATCATCGCGGCCATCCGCTCGGGATCGAGCTTCACATCCGGCGGCGCGGTCTCAAAACCGAGCGGGATCATCAGCATCATGAAACGCATGGTGGTGTTTCCTGTTGAGGGATCACTGCGCCTCGACCCGCGCACGCAGGCGCTCTTCGCGCTCGCGCAGCTCGGGCGTCAGCGCCTCGCCAAAGTCCTCGGCGGTGAGAACCTGGCGGATGTCGATCTCGTCGCCGGGAGCGAACGGCGCGCGCTTCATCCAGCCGATCGCCTCCTCCAGCGACCTGGTCTCGATCAGCCAGAAGCCCCCGATGAGATCGCCCGACAGCGGGAAGGGCCCCTTGCTGACCGCTGCGGCCTGGCCGTCGCCGGCATATTTGATGCGCGCGCCGCGCGAGGTCGGATGCAGGCCCTCGCCGGCCTTGATAACGCCGGCATTGGCCATCTCCTCGTTGAACTTGCCCATCGCGGCCAGCCTTTCCGTGCTCGGCATAACCCAGGCCTCGCTGTCCTTGGTTGCCTTCACAACCACCATGAATTTCATCGTCATACTCCAT
This sequence comes from Bradyrhizobium sp., assembly GCA_035278345.1. Taxonomy (GTDB): domain Bacteria; phylum Pseudomonadota; class Alphaproteobacteria; order Rhizobiales; family Xanthobacteraceae; genus Bradyrhizobium. The sequence goes on from DATEJC010000646.1 coordinate 5,370, forward strand.
TCCGCCGCAGGGTCGCCGCCCGGCGCTCGTCACCATGACGAACGAGGGTTTGCGGCGCCGACATGCCCGATGAAATTATTTTTGCCGGCGATTACACGCCGACACAATTCCGTGAAGTTCCACCTCCGGCGGTCTCAGGACGTCGTCCAGCGCCGCGTGGCTTCTGCCGCGCCTTCCGGCGTCGCCTCGAAGATCGGCGCGGCCAGCACCGCGTGGATGTGCAGAACCGTGGTGCCGGAATTGCGGAAACCGTGCAGGCGGCCGGCGGGCACGATCAGCGCCTGGCCGGCAGTGACAATCCTGCGCTCCTCGCCCAGCCACATCTCGGCCTCGCCGTCGCGTACCGTCAACACCTCCTCCACGGGGTGCGAATGCGTCGGCGCGCCGTGGCCGGGCGCCACCCACTGCTCGAACATGCATAATGCTGCCGCGCCGTTTTGCGCCGACACGACCATGCGGGTTTCGACGCCGGAGCGCCATTGCTCCAGGGCACGGTCGCGGGGCTCGATGATGTTCATGGGCTGCCTTCCCGGCTGAACCAACCTGCCTTAAGAGAGCAGACGCGGCGCATTCGCGCCAGCGATCCCAATGTCACAGCCGGGAATGCCAATGACCGCCTCCTCGTCCAAAGTCGCCCTCATTACCGGAGCCGCGCGCGGCATTGGCCTTGCGACCGCCAAACGCTTCCTCGCCGAGGGATTTCGCGTGGCGCTGCTTGATATCGAGGGCGAATTGTTGAAGGCCGCCATCGCTGACATTGCCGATCTGGAAAACACGCTGGCGCTGCATTGCGACGTCTCCGACGCAAAGGGCATCGCAGCGGCGATTGAGACGGTCAGCAAGCGCTTCGGCCGGCTGGATGCGCTGGTCAACAATGCCGGCGTCGCGGTGTTCGCATCCGTGATGGAAACATCCGATGCCGACTGGAGCCGGATCATGGAGGTGAATCTCACCGGGCCTTTCCTGTGCACCAAGGCGGCCGCGCCTGTCATGCGCGAGCAAGGCGGTGGCGCCATCGTCAACATCACTTCGATCTCGGCGGTGCGCGCCTCCACGCTGCGCTCGGCCTATGGGACCAGCAAGGCGGGCCTGGCGCATCTGACCAAGCAGCTTGCGGTCGAGCTGGCGTCTCTCGGCATTCGCGTTAATGCGGTGGCGCCGGGTCCGGTCGAGACCGCGATGGCAAAGGCCGTGCACACGCCGGAAATCCGCGCCGACTATCACGACGCCATCCCGCTCAACCGCTACGGTCTTGAGGAAGAACTTGCGGAAGCTATCTTCTTCCTGTGCAGCGATCGCGCGAGCTACATCACCGGGCAGATCCTCGCCGTCGACGGCGGCTTCGATGCCGCCGGCATCGGCCTGCCGACGCTGCGCGGGCAGAGAAGGAATGGCTAGCACTCTCCCCCCTCTCCCGCTCTTGCGGGGTCGAGACGAGCGAAGCTCGCTCTTGGAGGGTTGGGGTGAAGGGCTGCTTCCGCGAGTACTGAATGTCGATAGACCTGTACCCCTCACCCGGATTGCATCTGCGATGCAATCCAATCTCTCCCCGCAGGCGGGGCGAGGTGAAAGGAGCGCTGCAGCTAGCGCTGATTGACCGACACCACGCGCCAGCCGTTTTCGAGGCGGTCGATCCGCGTCAGCGACAGCGGATCAATCACGAAGCGCAACGCGCTGTCGGGGCTAAGATCGAGCGCAATCGCGAGCAGCGCACGGATGGTGCCGGAGTGCACGACCAGCACGACGTCGCCGGCGGGAAGTGACGCAAGCCCAATGCGGGCGCGGGCGATCTGGTCGACAAAGCTCTCGCCGCCGGGCGGGCGGTTGGCGGCGGGCGCTTTCCAGAATTCGCGATAGGCTTCGCCAAGCTCAGCCACGAGATCATTGTGGCGGCGGCCGGTCCACTTGCCAAAATCCTGCTCGCGGAAGGCGGCGTCCTCTGCTGCGTTGAGGCCAAGCGCTTGCGCCGTCTCGCGGGTGCGGCGCGCGGGGCTGCACACCGCGAAAACAGCCGTGGGCAGCTTCGCCTCCAGTGCAGAGATCGTCGCGGCATCGCGCAGGTCCGCCGGCGCATCGGGCGCATGAATGACGCCGCGCGGGCCGTCGACCGGCGCGTGGCGGATCAGCCAGAGATTTGTCTCGGCCTTCATGGCTCAGCCGAACTTTGCGGCGAGCAGCAGCAATACCGCGGTCTCGACGACCTGCTCGGCCGCGCCAAGCACGTCGCCGGTCTGCCCGCCGATCTGGCGTCTGGCGAGCCAGGCCATGAACAGAGCGCACAATGCCGTCAGCAGCGCGGCCCAGAACGCGTTGGCCCATGACAGCGCCAGTATTGCGATCACCAGCGCAATTGCGATCGCAACCACCGCGACGCCGGCATCCGGCTGGCCGGCATTGGCGGCGAGCCCATCCTTGCGCGCATAGGGCAGGTTCAGCGACATCACGGGCAGCACGCCGCGCGCCAGCGCATGCGCTGCGATCAGGCCATACACCAGCTGCGCGTCGGGGAGCGCGGCGAGCGCGGATAGCTTCGCCGCAAAGCTCACCAGCAGAATCGCCGCGCCATAGGTGCCGAGCCGGCTGTCGCGCATGATCTCCAGCTTTGCCGCGATGTCGCGGCCTCCGCCAAAACCGTCGGCGACATCGGCTAGCCCGTCCTCGTGCAGGGCGCCGGTCAGAATCATGCCGAGGCCGAGCGCTAGCGCCGCGGCCGCGAGATCGGGCAGACCCATGGCGCGCAGCGCAAGGCAGAACAGGCCGATCGCAGCGCCAATCAGCGCGCCGACGACGGGAAACATCCGATGCGCGCGCACGAAATTCGGCGGCATCGACCCCAGCGGATGCGGCATCGGCAGCCGAGTCAGAAACGCGACCGCGGTTTTGAAGTCGTCAAGCCATTCATTCATGGTGGCGAAGCCCGGGAATCGAACTAGCTTTGCGGACCCGATTCTTTGTTGACGCATGATCTTGATCCGAAAACCGGGCCCCACTTCCCGGGATCATGCACGGGAGATTCGCAATGCAGTTTAGCAGACTCGATGACATCGGCACGTATTGCCGTGACCTGCCCAACGGCGATTCGGCCGCTGCCGAATCAGCTGCAGCGCGGCAGCAGGTGCTGACAAAGCCGCCCGGCAGCCTCGGCCGTCTCGAAGAACTCGCGATATGGCTGGCGCGCTGGCAGGGCCGCGAGAAGCCGCGGCTCGATCGCATCGCCATCAACGTGTTCGCCGGCAATCACGGCATCGCCGCCCGCGGCGTCTCGGCCTATCCGGCCGACGTGACGGCGCAGATGGTGGCCAATTTTTCCGCAGGCGGCGCGGCCATCAACCAGATCGCGAAAATCGCCGGGGCGGAATTGAAGGTCGAGGCGATCGAACTCGATCGCCCTACCCGCGATTTCACCTCTGCGAGCGCGATGGACACGGACGAATTCCTCCGCGCGTTTGACATCGGCTATCGCGGCGTGGCGCAGAATTGCGACCTGCTGGCGGTTGGCGAGATGGGGATCGCCAACACCACGGTTGCCGCAACACTGTGCGCGGCGCTGCTCGGCGGCGGCGCGGCGCGCTGGGCCGGGCGCGGCACCGGGGTGGACGATGAAGGGTTTTTGCGCAAGCGCGCTGCAATCGAGGCCGCGCTGGATTTTCATCGTGGCATCCTCGCCGATCCGCTTCGCGTTGCCGCTTGCATGGGCGGGCGTGAGCTTGCCGCAATCGCAGGTGCGGTGCTGGCGGCGCGAGCCCACGGCATTCCGGTATTGCTCGATGGCTTTGTGGCAACGGCCGCAGTTCTGCCATTGGTCCGGCTGGCGCCGGGCATGCTCGATCATTGCCGCGCCGGGCATGTGTCGGCCGAAGCCGGACATCACGCCTTGTTGCAGGAGCTGAAGCTCGATCCGCTGCTCGATCTCGGCATGCGCCTCGGCGAGGCCTCAGGCGCGGCGACCGCGATCCTGCTGTTGCGAACGGCACTAGCCTGCCACAATGGAATGGCAAGCTTTGCGGAAGCCGGCGTTTCCAACCGCTCGGCCTGACCTTGTGACGACCCGTGAGCTTGCCTATCTCAGCCATCGGGTGGATTGCATGAAGCGTGTGAGAATTATTGTTGCTG
>DATEJC010000647.1:0-7029 GCA_035278345.1 Bradyrhizobium sp.
CGACCTTCACCATCGTCTTACCTGCGACCGAGATGTCATGAGCCAGAGCCAACACATCATCATCGTCGACGACGAGGCGCCGGCGCGCGAGATGGTCGGCGACTATCTCAAGATGCACGGTTTTACGGTGACGCTGTGCGACGGCGGCAAGAGCCTGCGCGGCGCCATCGAGGCCGGCGTGCCCGATCTCGTCGTGCTCGACCTCAACATGCCCGAGGAAGACGGGCTCTCCATCATCCGCGACCTCAAGAGCCGCATCAACGTGCCGGTCATCATGTTGACGGCGACCGCAAGCCCAATCGACCGCGTCGTCGGCCTCGAGCTCGGCGCCGACGACTATGTCGCAAAGCCCTGCGAGCTGCGCGAATTGATGGCGCGCATCCGTTCGGTGCTGCGGCGAAGCACGGCCGCCAAGGCGCCGGCTGGGGCCGAGGCCGGCGCCAAGTCCGCCAAGGATCAGCTGGTGCGCTTCGGCACCAAATGGCTTGATCTCGAAGCGCAGGCGCTGCGCGACGACGAAGGTAACGAGCATCCGCTGACCGCGTCCGAATTCGGGCTCTTGAAGGTGTTCGCGGCCAATCCCAAGCGGGTGCTGTCGCGCGAGCGGCTGCTGGAGCTTGCCAATGCGCGCGACGCCGAGGCGTTCGATCGCGCCGTGGACCTGCGCATCATGCGCATCCGCCGCAAGATCGAGATCGATCCGGCCAAGCCGGCCGTGATCCGCACGATCAGGGGCGGCGGCTATCTGTTCTCGCCGACCGGCGACAAGGCCTGATTCCACGCACAAAAACGGCCGTCTTTGACGCGGTGACGGGCAGAGGAGTTCACCTGGCCCTGCTCCTGAATCGCTCCAATTTTCCTCATATTGAAATCTTTCGCATTTTCGCCGCGAATGTTTCGTCGTGGCGCCTGCGACGAAACAATTCTTTCGCCCGCGAAACCATTTTGTGCTTGTGGCGCAGACATCCCGAAACGCGTCTTAACTATCAATCCTCCCAACGAAACGCCGCCCACGGCGCGAACCGGGAGCCTGTCAATGTCGAACGTCATCGCCATCAACGCTGCAGCCAAGAAGCACATCGCCGCGGCGCGTGCGACATCAGATGAGATGCTGCTGGCAGATATCGCCAAGGGCGGCCGGCACGCGATGCACGTGCTTTACTCGCGCCATAACGTTCGGGTCTATCGCTTCGTGCTGCGCATCGTGCGCGACACCACGATGGCGGAAGACCTCGTCAGCCAGGTCTTCCTGGACGTCTGGCGGACCGCCAGCCAATTCCAGGGCCGCTCGCAGGTCTCCACCTGGCTGCTGTCGATTGCCCGCTTCAAGGCGTTGACTGCGCTGCGCCAGCGCCGCCACGAAGACATCGAGCAGGAAGACGTGCTGGAGATCGCCGACGGCGCCGACACGCCGGAAGCTTCGCTCGACCGCGCCTCGACCAGCGCCATCCTGCGCGCCTGCGTCGCCAAGCTGTCGCCGGCGCATCGCGAGATCATCAACCTCGTCTACTATCACGAGAAGAGCGTGGAGGAGGCCGGTGAGATCATCGGCATCCCCCAGAGCACGGTGAAGACCCGGATGTTCTATGCCCGCAAGCAATTGGCGGATTTGCTTAAGGGCGCCGGCGTCGAGAGTATTGCCGCTTAAACCGAAGCCTTTTCAAGCACTTACATTGCAAGAAGGCCCGGGAAATCCGGGCCTTCTTTGCTATTTCCGGTTACGGCGAACGAAACAATTGAAACAATTCACGACATCACCCGGAAAAACACACCCCTTAGACAAGTAACCACTGACGAAGCGCCAACCGCCGAAAGGGAGACCGAGATGCTGAAGCCATCCTTCCGCTACTTCATTATCCCGCTCGGCGCGATCTCCACCCTGGCCACCCTGTCGGCTCAAAATGCCACTCCTCGCGCCCACCGCGACAACGGCACGATGATCGTCAAGGAGCAGGTGGTGGACTGCAGCGCCAAGTCTCCCTCGGAGGTCTGCGTGATCTCCTGGGGCAGCGAATCCCCACGCTGAACTGATTTTTAGACGACCCGAATTTCTACCTCCCAAGTTTACCTCCAACGACCCGGCCGGGATGCCCCCCAGCCGGGTCGTTCCAATTTTGGCTCACGCAACTGCGCCTTTGAGAAGGACGCGGCTTGGCGATCGCTGAAAACAATTTCCGGCTCGTCACCTGCAGCCGCGCACATTCCCGCTTGACGTGACCAACGCGGCCGTGATGTTTGCCGCCGACCATGGATGCTGCGGCAAACCCGGATGAAGTTCGGCTGCGCAAGGGATCCTCGCTCAGGGAAAGACTGGTCTGGGCGGGCTCCGGTGCCGCGGTCTTGCTGATCGTCGTTCCGGGCCTGCTGTCCTGGGTCTCGGGTGGCCCGCCACTGGCCGCTGCGTTCTGGGCGGTGCCGCTTGGGTTATTCCTGATCGGCGTTGCAGCGCTCGAAAGCAACGTGGCCTGGATCATTACGCGCGACGGCATCCTGATCGGCGAGCAGCGTCCGATTGGGCAGGTCCACAAGCGACTGATCGGCATTCACGACATCGCTGATGTCAGCGTCCGCAAGAACAGGTTCAGCTATCCGAAAAGTTTCAGCCTGTGGTGCAGGCTTGCGTCGGGAGACGTTCTGGTCTCGCCGCCGCTACCTGATATCACCCGCGTCAACGAAACCGCCGCAGCGGTTGCGCGATTGCTTGACCTTCCCGATGCCGCATCTGTCGACAATCCGTTCGATGCCGCCAACTCCGAGATCATCCTTCGCTCGCCGGTCAGTCTCGATCTCGGTTGGCTCATTCGAATGGCCGTGCCGCTTCTGGCGAGCCTTTGCAGCGTTCCGTTCCTCATCGCATTCGGGATTGGCGAGTCGGAGCTGGCGCTCGGCCTCCTTTTGCCACTCGGCTTGATCGTTGCCATTGCCCTCTACCGCTACACACACCGGCTTTCCGGCGCGCGCTGGATCATCCGGCATGGCGAGGTCCGTATCGAACGGATCGCGCTGAGCGGCCGGCTATCTGCCGAGACGATCAAAGCGCGCGATGTCGCCGGGATCGAGGTCGACAAGCCCGATACCAAGGGCCGGACCTGCACCGTCAGCATCCGCCTGCACACGGGCCAGACCTTCCGCAGCCCGACGAGGCACGACGAAAATGGCGCACGTGCCCTGCGCGCCGAAATCATTCGACGTCTCAATGTCCTTCCGGATGCAGGGAAATCAGCCGGATAGCGCGCCCCTGCTGCAAAAGGCGCGGGTACTATCGTTGCATTTGCCGTGCTAGGCTCGCAGCGGAAGCAATGATGGGTGGTCAGCGATGTTCGAAGGCTGGGACGCCGTGGTGCTCGCACGGGCGCAATTCGCATTCACGATGTCGTTCCATATCGTGTTCCCGGCCTTCTCGATCGGTCTGGCCAGCTATCTCGCGGTGCTGGAAGCGCTCTGGCTGTGGACCGGGCGCGAGGTCTTCATCAACCTCTTCAATTACTGGCTGAAAATCTTCGCGGTCGCCTTCGGCATGGGCGTGGTGTCGGGCATCGTGATGTCCTACCAGTTCGGCACCAACTGGGCGGTCTTCGCCGACAAGACCGGGCCACTGATCGGCCCGTTGATGGCCTATGAAGTGCTCACCGCCTTCTTCCTGGAAGCGGGTTTCCTCGGCGTGATGCTGTTCGGCCTCAATCGCGTCGGCCCTCGCCTGCATTTCCTGGCGACATTGATGGTCGCGATCGGCACACTGATCTCGGCATTCTGGATTCTGTCGGCCAATTCCTGGATGCAGACGCCGACCGGCCACACCGTGAATGCGGCCGGACAATTCGTCGCCGCCGACTGGTTGAAGGTGATCTTCAACCCGTCCTTCCCCTATCGCCTCGTGCACATGGTGCTGGCGGCGTATCTGACCACCGCCTTCGTGGTCGGTGCGGTCGGCGCGTTTCACCTGTTGCGCGACCCGCACCAGGCCGGCGCGCGCGTGATGTTCTCGATGGCGATGTGGATGGCGACCATCGTGGCGCCGATCCAGATCCTGGCCGGCGATCAGCACGGCCTCAACACGCTTGAGCACCAGCCGGTCAAGATCATGGCGATGGAAGGCCATTTCGAGAGCCACAAGAACGGCGCGCCGCTGATCCTGTTCGGTCTGCCGGACCAAGCGGCGGGCAAGGTGAAATACGCGATCGAAATTCCTAAGGCCGGTTCGCTGATCCTGAAGCATTCGCCGGATGCACCGATGGCCGGGCTCGACACCGTGCCGCGGGAAAACTGGCCGCCGGTTTTCATCGCCTTCTGGTCGTTCCGCATCATGGTCGGCATGGGCGTGCTGATGGCGGGGCTCGGCCTGTTCAGCCTGCTGATGCGCATCCGCGGCCAGCTCTATGACTCCCGCTGGCTTCACCTCTGGGCGGTGGCGATGGCCCCCGCAGGCTTCATCGCGGTGCTCGCGGGCTGGATCACCACGGAGGTCGGGCGGCAGCCGTTCACGGTCTACGGACTGCTCCGCACGGCGGACTCGGTCTCGCCGCTTGCGGCGCCTGCCGTGGCATCGTCGCTGATCGCCTTCGCGATCGTCTATTTCGCCGTCTTCACCGCTGGCATCGTCTACCTCCTGCGCCTGATGGCAGCGCCGCCGCATCCGGGCGAGGAAGGTCCGAGCCATGAGGCCCCTGCCCGTGCCGCCGGCATCACGCCGGCCGCCGGCGCCGTGACGGGAGCGATCCGATGAACATCGCCGTCGATCTCGCCTTCATCTGGGCCTTCATCATCGCATTCGCGGTGTTCGTTTATGTCGTGATGGATGGATTCGATCTCGGGCTTGGCATCCTCTTTCCACTCTTCCCGAGGAAAGAGGACCGCGACATCATCATGAACAGCGTGGCACCGGTGTGGGACGGCAACGAGACCTGGCTGGTGCTCGGCGGCGGCGGCATGATGGCGGCGTTTCCGCTGGCCTATGCCGTGCTGATGCCGGCGCTCTACACGCCCATGATCGCGATGCTGCTCGGCCTTGTCTTCCGCGGCGTCGCTTTCGAATTCCGCTGGCGCACCACCAAGGAGCGCAACAAGTGGGATACGGCCTTCGCCGGCGGCTCGCTGCTGGCGACGCTGGCGCAAGGCATCGCGCTCGGCGCGATCTTGCAAGGCATCCACGTCGAAGGACGGCAATATGCCGGCGGCTGGTGGGATTGGCTGACGCCGTTCAGCATCCTGACCGGCGTGTCGCTGGTGATCGGCTACGCGCTGCTTGGCGCCACCTGGCTGGTCATGAAGACGGAGGGCGAACTGCGCGACCGCGCCTATGGCCTGTCCTGGGCGCTGCTGTTCGCCATGCTCGGCGCGATCGGCGCAGTCAGCATCGCAACGCCCTTCCTGAGTGTGCAATACACTCAGCGCTGGTTCACCTGGCCCAACATCATCTTCACCGCGCCGGTGCCGATTGCGGTTGCCGCCGTCACCGTGCTGCTGCTGCGCGCGCTGGCGCGGAAATACGACTACCAGCCGTTCTTCCTCACGCTCGCGCTGTTCGCGCTGTCCTACGCCGGGCTCGGCATCAGCATGTATCCCTACATCGTGCCGCAGAGCATCACGATCTGGCAGGCCGCCGCGCCGGAGAACAGCCAGATCTTCATGCTGGTCGGGGTGGCCATCCTGGTCCCGCTGATCCTGGCTTATACCGCCTGGGCCTACTACGTGTTCCGCGGCAAGGTGCACGCGGGAAGTGGATATCATTGATGCAAATCAAACCGCCGCAGCGCCCGCTGCCGCAGCGTCTGCTTTGGTTCGTTGCGCTCTGGCTTGCCGGCGTCGGCACCGTGGTGCTGGTCTCTTTCCTGCTTAGGCTCTGGATCGCCCCGAAATGACGGATTTGCGACGCGAAACCCCGAATTCATGGCGTTCCGGCAGCCTCAGATTCGCCCTAAACTTGCCATCAACCCAGCCCTGAGATTTGATGGTTCCAAAGCGCCTGATTTGCCCGCGTGACCACTGAGGAGAGCTTTTGCATGACGAATTTCCGTCACCTGACCTGGATGTTGATTGCTGTCTTCGGTCTCGTGTTCTCGAGCACGCAAAGCCATGCGCAGAAGCGCCCCGATGCCGACGAGCCCGGGCTGATCGCCGATGACGCTTACGAGCTCGAGCCCGAGTTCAGGAAGCAGGTGGTGTACTACCGCACCACCGAAGCGCCCGGCACGATCATTGTCGCGACCGCCGAGCGGCACCTCTATCTGGTGCAGGGCAACGGCCGCGCCATCCGCTACGGCATCGGCGTCGGCCGCGAAGGCTTTCAGTGGCAGGGCCTGGTGAACATCACCCGCAAGGCGGAATGGCCGGACTGGACCCCGCCGCCGGAAATGATCCAGCGCCAGCCCTATCTGCCGCGCTTCATGGCCGGCGGCCCCGGCAATCCGCTCGGGGCGCGGGCGATGTATCTTGGCACGACGGTCTATCGCATCCACGGCACCAACCGGCCGGACACGATCGGCACCGCCGTCTCCTCCGGCTGCTTCCGCCTCGTCAATGCCGACGTTACCGACCTCTACGACCGCGTACCCGTCGGCACCAAGGTCATTATCCGCCAGAAGCCCGAGCTGTAACGGCGCGGGTTTTCCGCGCCGCCTGATCATTTCACCAGAATTCCTGTGAGAGAAAAATGATGCGCACATTCCGGGGCGGCCTGCTGATCGGGCTCGCGGTCGCAGTCCTCGTCGCCATTGCCGCGATCGTCTATGAATTCTACGACACGCGCACCCTGAAGCGGACGGTGCGGCGCGGCGAGGTGCTGTGCGGCGTCAATGCCGGCCTGCCCGGCTTCTCCATCCCCGACGACAAGGGCAACTGGACCGGGTTCGACGTCGATTTCTGCCGCGCGGTGGCGGCCGCCATCTTCGACGATCCCAAGAAGATCAAGTTCGTGCCGCTCGACGCCAGCGAGCGCTTCACCGAGCTGCAGAAGCGCAAGGTCGACATCCTCTCGCGCAACTCCACCTGGAGCATGGCGCGCGAGACCACCTACGACCTCTATTTCCCGGC
>DATEJC010000648.1:0-2531 GCA_035278345.1 Bradyrhizobium sp.
CGAGCTGTTCCTTCGGGATCGGTTTGCCGCGCCTGATGGCGGCGGCTTCCGTCACGATCGCCATGGTCCCGGCGGCCTGCTCGCCCCCCATCACGGCGGTCTTGGCGTTCGGCCAGGAGAAGCAGAAGCGCGGATGGAAGCCGCGGCCGCACATGCCGTAGTTGCCGGCGCCAAAGGATGCGCCGCAATAGAGGGTGATCTGCGGCACGGTCGCCGAGGTCACCGCCTGGATCATCTTGGAGCCGTGTTTGATCATCCCGGCTTCTTCATATTCGCGGCCGACCATGTAACCGGTGGTGTTGTTCATGTAGAGCAGCGGCGTGCGCGATTGGCAGCAGGCCTGGATGAAGTGCGTCGCCTTGTTGGCGCCGGGCACGTCGAGCGGGCCGTTGTTGGTAATGATGCCGATCGCCTGCCCCTCGATGCGGCCATGCCCGCAGACGGTGGCGGGGCCGTAATTCGGGGAAAACTCCGTGAAGTCGGAATCGTCGATGAAGCGGGCAATGGCCTGGCGCATATCCACCGGACGCTTGTGATCCATCGGCATGATGCCGAGCAACTCTTCGGCGTCATAGCGGGGCGGGCGGAAATTGCCCTGCGTCAGTTGCGGCCGGTCCCATTCGAGCTTGGCCAGGATCTCGCGGGCAATGCGCAACGCGTCGCGGTCATCTTCGGCCAGGTAATCGCCGAGGCCGGAGATCGAGGTATGCATCTCGGCGCCGCCGAGCTCTTCCTCGGTCGCGATCTCGCCGGTCGCGGCTTTCAGCAGCGGCGGCCCCGCAAGGAACGCGCGGGTGCGGCCGCGCACCATCACGATGTAGTCGGACAGGCCGGTCTGATAAGCGCCGCCGGCGGTGGAGGAACCATGCGTGACTGTGACGACGGGCAATCCCGCCGCGGAGAGCCGCGCAAGATTGCGAAAAATGTTGCCGCCGCGAATGAAATCCTCGACGCGATAGCGCAACAGATTGGCGCCGGCGCTTTCGACCAGCTGCACGTAAGGCAGCTTGTTCTCCAGCGCCAGTTCCTGCACCCGCAGGGTCTTGTCGAGGCCAAAGGGCTGCAGCGCACCGGCATCGATGCCGGCATCGTTGGCGCTGACCATGCAGCGGATGCCGGAGACAAAGCCGATGCCGGCGATCACCCCGCCGCCGGGCACGCTCTTCTCAGCATCGGGCACATCAAACATGTAGCCGGCGAGCGTCGACAATTCGACGAACGGCGAGCCGGGGTCGAGCACCAGCGCGACGCGCTCGCGCGGCAACAATTGCCCGCGCTTGTGGAAGCGGTCCTTGGCGGCGGCGGAGGCCGCACGGGTGCGATCCTCCAGCGCCCGCATGCGCGCGATCAGCGCCAGCATGCCGTCGCGATTGGCCCTGTACGCTGCGCTGCCGGGGGCGATGGTGTTTTCGATGATGGACATGGCTCAACGCCCTCTTGCACCACCGTCATTGCGAGCGAAGCGAAGCAATCCAGCTTTGCCGCGGCCGAGAAAGCTGGATTGCTTCCGCCTTCGCTCTCCGAGCTTCGGCGGACTCCCGGCCCTGCGTAGCTTGCGCAGCAAGCGGAGAAGGGTCGTCGCTTCGCTCCTCGCAATGACGGGGTGGGGACGGCTCAATGCCTCACCCCAAAAATCTTCCGCGCTTCCGCCGGTGACGCGATCTCCCGCCCGGCATTGCGCGCGCAGATCGCGAGCGCCTCGACGAGCTGACCGTTCGACGTCACCTTGGTGCCGTCACCGAGATAGAAGGTGTCTTCCAGACCCGAGCGCAGATGGCCGCCGAGATCGGCGCAGCGCTGGTGTAATGGCCAGATTTCGCCGCGGCCGATCGCGGTGACCTGCCAGTGCGCCTCCGGGCGCTTGAGCTTGATGAGGATCGGCAGCAGGTCGGGATCGGCCGGCATGCCTGACGCCACACCCATCACGAAATTGTACTCCAGCGGCCCCGTGTACATGCCGGTCTGCACATACATGCCGACGGAGCGCACGATGCCGACGTCAAAGCACTCGAATTCAGGAATGGTGCCGGCGTCGTCCATGGCGTCGAGAAAGTCCTGCACCTTCTCGACCGAATTATCGAACATCATCGGCGGCCAGGCCCAGCTATTGTCGGCCTTCACTTTCAGATAGTTCAGCGACCCGGCATTGCAGGCGGCGATCTCCGGTTTGGTTTCGCGCACGCAGGCGAGCGGGCCCTCATAATGCGGCCCCGACGTGCCGGTGGTGTGGTTGATGATCACGCCAGGGCAGGCCTCGCGGATCGCCTGCTGGATCTCCTTGCTGACATCGACCTCCCACGACGGCAAGTGCCCCTTGCCCGGCGCCTGCTGGCGCAAATGGATGTGCATGATGCTGGCGCCGGCGTCGAAGGCGGCCTTCGCCTCGCGCGCCATCTCTTCCGGCGTCACCGGCACGTGATGCTGCTTGGGATCGGTCAGCACGCCATTCAGCGAGCAAGTGATGACGGCTTTGTCGCTCATGCCGGGGATGCCCTCTGTTGTCTGGCTAATATCTCCCGCCATGATGCGGG
>DATEJC010000649.1:0-4648 GCA_035278345.1 Bradyrhizobium sp.
GCCTTCCGGCGGATCGCAGTTGAGCGCGGCGAGCAACAGCGGCTGCACCAGACGCTGATACAGTGTGCCGTCGCACGGAATGGTGTTGCCGACCAGCTTGTCGGCGCCTGCCCAGACGATCGGCGCGAGCTTGAGATAATCAAGCAGACCCGTGTCGGGCACACGGCGCGCTTCGTCGAACACCCATGTCGGCAGACGGCTGTCGCCGAGATCGAGCTGCCAGCGCTGGCCGGTCGACAGATCGGCGAACGGAAACTGCGCCCGCGCCGGGCCGACGAGGCCTGCCTCGGTGCCGATCGCCCGGGCGTAATCGAGAACGTGGCGATTGCCCGACAGCACGAGGTGATTGCCGTTGTCGATGGTGAGATTGGTCGCGGCATCGAAATAGGAGCGGCAGCGGCCGCCGGCCTGCTGCGTCGCCTCGTGGACATGCACCTGCTGGCCGGCATTGCTGAGCCGCACAGCTGCGGAAAGGCCGGAAATTCCGGCGCCAATGATGTGAACGGTTTTGGACATCAGATGAAAGCGTAGCGGAAGAGGATGGCGAGCTTCGTGAGTTTGGTCACACGCACCGGTTCGCGCGGGGCCGCAAAGCCCCGCGCCAGCAACAGATCGAGAATGGCGCGGTAGTATTTCGACATGATCCGGGGCGCGCGTACCACGCGGCGCGGGCAGCGCGCCATGATCTCGTCGGCCTTGGCAAAGTGCATCGCCGCGCGCTGCGCCAGCGGCGCGCATACCTTGGGCAGCGCCTTGTCGGCGATGACCTTTTGCGGATCGTCGCTGGTGATGCCGGCGTGCAAGAGACCCTCGCGCGGCAGATAGAGCCTGCCGAGGCCGGCATCCTCGTCGATGTCGCGCAGGATATTGGTGAGCTGCAGCGCGCGGCCAAGGTGATGCGCGAGCGCGACACCGTCCTCCTCGCCCATGCCGAATACGCGCACCGACAGCCGTCCGACGGCAGAGGCGACACGGTCGCAATAGAGGTCGAGGGTCGCCATATCGGGCGCGCGGATGTCTGCCGGCACGTCCATTTCCATGCCGTCGACGATGGCCAGGAAATCCTCGCGCTTGAGCCCGAAGGTTTTGACCGACGCGACATAGTCCTTCAGCCGCGCCGGCGGCGCGCCGCGATAGAGCGCGTCGATGTCGTCGCGCCATTGCTGCAGCTCGGCAAGGCGCTCATCGCGCGGACGGTTGGAATCGGCGATGTCGTCGACTTGCCGGCAGAAGCTGTAGATCTGAAACATCGCCTCGCGCTGGGCCGGCGGCAGGATGCGCATCGCCGCATAGAACGAGCTGCCCGAGGCCGTGGAGCCGTAATTCGCGTTGGCCGCCGCCTCGCCGCTCATGCGCCGGCCGCCGTCTTCGACTGCGCACGGCGGCCGATCGCGCGCCGCGCCACTTCGCCGGTCATGGCACCAAGGCTGTGCACGAGCAGTTCGAGCGGCGACAGATGCACGCGTTCGCTCAAGGGATCGCGCACTTTCAGCATCGCCACGATCTTGTCGGCAAAGGCCTGGATCACGGAGACTTCCAGCCCGAGCCGGAAATCCCGCACCTGCGGCGCGAGCGCCCTGCCCTCGCCGAGCAGCGCCTCCGTCTTCACCGCGAGCGCGTGCAGGCATCGCAGCATCTGGGGCGAGGATTTCTGCGCGCCAAGCTCCTCGACCGAAGCGCCCGCTTCTGCCAGCGCATCGCGCGGCAGATAGACGCGGTTGAGATCGCGAAAATCCTTGCCGCAGTCCTGCAAGTGGTTGTTGACCTGCAGGCCGGCGCAAAGCGCGTCCGATGCGGGCCAGGTCGAGGTGCTTTCGCCATGGACGTCGAGCACGAAGCGGCCGACCGGCATGGCCGAGTATCGGCAATAGTGAATCACCTCGTCCCAGTTTTCGTAGCGCAGCTTGGTCACGTCCATGCGAAAAGCCGTGAGCAGGTCGAGCGCATGACGTGGCGGCAGGCCGCGCTCGGCTAGTGCCGTGCGCAGCCGCACGGCTTCGGCCTGCGTGTCGCCCTTGCCGAGCAGTTCGGCTTCCAGCAGGTCGAGATAGCGCAGCTTCTCTTCCGCCGGCAGTTCCGCGTGATCGGCGATGTCGTCGGCGGTGCGAACAAAATTGTAGAAAGCAAGAATCAGCGCGCGGTGCCGTGGATGGATGATCCACGAGGCAACCGGAAAATTCTCGTCGCGGTGTGTCTTGCCCGACCTAAGGTCGCTGGCGCTGCTCATTGAACTACTTCGTCACTGGTCATGGCGCGGAGAATGCGCGGAACTCGCGCCCCATATAGGGGAATATGCGGGTAAAACCAATGCCTTCGCGGGCCGCGAGAGCGCTGCGGCCGGCGTATTTGGGGACCGGCAGCAGGCTCGCCGCCGGTCATGGGAGGCGAAAAGCGGTTTACTGGCCGTGGGTCTTCAGCACCTGGTCGCAGGCCGCCGAAATCTTCGTGCGGTTCTCCTTCAGGCAGGCAAGGACCACGAAATCCCCCTGATCGATGACGCTGCGGCAGTGGCGCTGCACGTCGCGGCGGCAGGCGGCCTGCTCTTGCTCGGTGCCTTGGCGTTGCGGTTGCGCCGTCTGTGCGAAAGCCGCTGTGGTGGACGAGACGAGAGCGAGGGCCAGAACTAACTTGCGCATGTGATCCTTCATTTCAACGGCAGTAATCCGCACCTTTCCGAATAGAGGCTTCGGTGGACGGCGCGGATTCGTAAGGGGTGGCAGGCGCCGCGTATCGCAGCGGCACGGCCAGCACAAGCATGGCAAATGCGGCTAAATTAACGGTTTCCGTTCAATCATTTTAACCAATTGAAATAATGCAACTATTCCAGAGCTATCCGGTTTGGAAAATGGCAGTTGCGAGACAGCCCCCGCGGCCATTACATGATGCCGCGGAAAGCGCTCGATCAGGCTGTCACCGCGATTTGAACCTCGCCTGTTCCGACGAACACTAAGTCTTCGATGTGGCGAGACGCCTCTTGTTCAGAGGGTCTATTGAGATGGGAAAACTCTCCATGAATTTGTTTGCTTCCAGCCTGTTCGGTCGGGCTTTCACGGCAGCTGGTGTCGGCGCCGCGCTGCTGCTGTCGGTATCGACGGGCAATACCCAGTCGGGCGGGCCGTTTGCCGGCTTTGACGGTTCGTGGTCGGGTAACGGCACGGTCACGCTGTCCAACGGCACCACCGAGCACATCCGCTGCAAGGCCGATTACAAGGTCGCTTCGTCCGGCATGGGCCTGAAGCAGGCGCTGCACTGCGCGAGCGACAGCTACAAGTTCGACCTGACCAGCGACGTCACCAGCCAGGGCGACCGCATCTCCGGCAACTGGAGCGAGAAGAGCCGCAACATCTTCGGCAATCTGCAGGGCACTGCCGGCGGCGGCCAGATCAACGTGTTTGTCGAGGCAAGCGGCTTCGCCGCCACGCTGAACCTGCGCACGACAGGCACCAAGCAGGTCGTGCAGATCGAGTCCAAGGGCGAGATCCGCGGCGTCAGCATCACGATGACGAAGGGCTGAGAACGATTTCAGCCTCGCCGATGAAGCGCACTTCAGAGATAGAAGCGCTCAGCTGAGCTGAGCGCCACAACTACCTCCGCGCCGGACACGCACAAGAAGCCAATTGGCCGCTCGCCCGGCATCTGATCTCCGAAAAATAGGACCGCCTACTCCACGGGCTTTGGCTGACCTGCCTTGCCGCGGATTTTTTCGCGCAGGTTGATCAGGAACATCGAGGTCGGCCGCAGGATGAAGAGATCGGCGATCAGCGCCGCCACCATCGAGAAGGCGCTGAGCCAGCCGAACAGGCGCAGCGACGGCAGGTCGGAGAACACAGTCACGACAAGGCCGCACGCCAGCACCACCGTGGTCAGGATCAGCGCAGGGCCGACCAGCACGGTGGCGCGCTCGACCGCAAGCTCCGAGGAGACGCCGGGCTTGCTCTCGAGCCGCAACCGGTTGAGGAAGTGGATGGTCGCGGACAGGCCGAGGCCGAACGACACCGTCAGCGCCACGACGCTGGCGAATTGCAGCCCTTCGCCCAGCAGCCACAGCACCGTGCCCGACAGCACCACCGGGAAGATGCCCGGCAGGATGCAGGAGAACATCACCACGACCGAGCGGAAGGCGAGGCCAATGAATACGGCGACCAGTATGAACTCGACGGTGAGGCCGCGGTTGAGCTTCTCGATCATGTTGGCGCTGTTGCGCGCGGCGATCGCGGACAGACCGGTCACCGCGATCTCATAGCCCGGATTGGCCTTGCGCACCTTGTCGAGCGCATGGTCGAGCTTTTCGACCACGGGCAATATCTGGCTCGAATCGAGATCGGGCACGCGGCCGGACACCACCACGGCGTCCTGCTCCTTCGAGATGAAGCGGCGCACCAGATGCTCTGGGATCACGCTGACATACTGCTTGAGCGTGTTGACATCGGTGGTGCCGGCCTTCTCGGCGAGCCAGCGGCGCAGCGTTTCCAGCGACCACACATTGCCGACACCGGCCGCGCCCTCGACCGTGGAATGCACGTCGGCGATCACCTTCAGCGTTTGCGGCGAATAGAGATCGGCTCCTTTCGGAAATTCGATCAGCACGTCGATCGGATTGGCGCCGGTGAGCTTGGCGTCGAGACGTCCGCTCGCCTCCACCGCCTGA
>DATEJC010000650.1:0-4261 GCA_035278345.1 Bradyrhizobium sp.
CGCCGCACCAGATTTTCGACGCGCAAGAGATGCTCAGCCACGGGAGAACCTCCCCAACAGGCCCATGATGCCGCCGCGCGCGAACAGCACGATCAGCAGCAACAGCGGTCCCATGATCATCGCCCAGTATTCGGTGACCTGCGACAGCAGCTCTTCCAGCACCAGGAACACGATGGCGCCGATCACGGGCCCGAACAGCGTGCCCATGCCACCCAAAATCACCATCACCATGAGATCGCCGGAGCGGGTCCAGTACATCACGGCCGGGCTGACGAAGTCGGTATTGTTGGCGAGCAGCGCGCCGGCCAGGCCGCAGATGGTACCCGAAATGACGAAGCAGACGAGGCGATAGCGGTTCGCGTAGAAGCCGATCGCCTGCATGCGCTGCTCGTTGGAGCGCACGCCCTGCACGACGAGGCCGAAGCGCGAATTGACGATGCGCCAGATCAGGTAGACGCCGCCGAGCAGGCAGGCGAGGCACACGTAGTAGAATTGCGTGCGATTGGAGAGATCGACGAGCGAGCCGAAATTGCTGCGCTTGTAGATGGTGAGACCGTCGTCGGCGCCATAGCGCGACAAGGACGTGGCGATGTAATAGGCCATCTGCGCAAAGGCGAGCGTAATCATGATGAAATAGACGCCGCGGGTGCGCAGACTGAGCGCGCCGATCACCAGTGCGAACAGCGCGGACGAAATCAGCGCCACCGGCCACTGGATGAAGCCGGAGCCGATGCCCTCGAAAGCGAGGATGCCGACGGCATAGCCGCCGATGCCGAGATAGGCGGCGTGACCAAAGCTCATCATGCCGCCATAGCCCATGATCAGGTTCAGGCTCGCGGCGGCCAGCGCCAGGATAACGATGCGGGTGAACATCGTCAGGATGAACACCTTGCCCGACAGCGCGGAATAGACCGGCAGCAGCACGAGCCCTGCGATCACAAGTGCGACGACGACGTTGCGCAGATTGAGGAGGGACTTCATCGCTTGGCGGCCGGGAACAGCCCCTCCGGCCTCACCACCAGCACAATGGCCATCAGGAGGTAAATCAGCATCGAGGACATTGCGGGCGCCGCGGTCGAGGCGGCAGTGGAGCTCAGGACCTTGCGCAAGAGGTCAGGCAGGAAGGCGCGGCCGAGCGTGTCGATCATGCCGACGAAGATCGCGGCCATGAAGGCGCCGCGGATCGAGCCGATGCCGCCGATGACGATGATGACGAAGGCAAGGATCAGGATGTTCTCGCCCATGCCGATCTGCACGGTAAGGATCGGCGCCTGCATCAGGCCCGCGAGCCCTGCGAGCGCCGCGCCGAGGCCGAACACCAGGGTGAACAGCAGTTTGATGTTGATGCCGAGCGCACCGATCATCTCGCGGTTTGAGGCGCCGGCCCGGATCAGCATGCCGATGCGGGTGCGCATGACCACGAAATAAAGCAGCGCGGCGACAAGGAGCGCGACGACGATGATGGAGAGCCGGTAGGCGGGGTAGTAGACGCCGGGCAGGATCGGCACCGGCACCGTCAGCCAGCCCGGCAGCGGCAGTGCGAGGCCGGCGGGGCCCCAGATCAGCCGTACGGCGTCATTGAAGAACAGGATCAGGCCGAAGGTCGCCAGCACGTGGTCGAGATGGTCGCGGCCGTAGAGGTGCCGCAATGCCACGAACTCCATGACGATGCCGAGCAGCAGCGTCGCGCCGAGCGCCATGACGGCGCCGAGGATAAAATTGTTGGTCCAGGCCACGAAGGTCGCGGCGAAATAGGCGCCCATCATGTAGAGCGAGCCGTGGGCGAGATTGACGAAGTCCATGATGCCGAAGACCAGCGTCAATCCGGCCGCCAGCAGGAACAGCAAGAGACCGAATTGCAGTCCGTTGAGCAGTTGTTCGACGACGACGAGCATGGACCCCACAGCCCTGAGTAAGCAGCCCCATTATTCGAGCATGATCTTTTCGGAAAACCGCTTCTCACTTTTCCGGATCATGCTCTAAAAAAGCAGCGGCAGCGCAAGGGCACTGCCGCTTATTGTTGTTGGGCGGATCGTCTCGCGCAAGCCAGCCAAACGCCGCGGAAGACCATACGCCGACCGGACCCGATCCTACTTCATCGGGCACTTCTGATGGAAGCGGTCCTGGTCGTCCTTGACGATGGTGGCCACCGTTTTCAGCGAGAGCTGGCCCTCTGCGTCCTTGACCACGTCCTGCAGGTAGAAATTCTGGATCGGGATGTGGTTGTTGCCATATTTGTAGGGGCCGCGGACCGACTTGAAGTTGGCCTTCTCCATCTCGGCCTTCATCTCATCCTTCTTCGAGGTATCGCCCTTGACCGCGACCACCGCGCTGTTGATCAGGCCGGCCGCGTCATAGGACTGGGCGCCATAGAAGCTCGGCCGCAGGCCCGTGTACTTCTTGCGATAATCGGCGACGAACTTCTTGTTCTCCTCGTTGGGCAGGTCGTTGACCCATTGCTGGGCGCCGGGCACGCCGAGCGCGTTGTCCTTCTGCAGCGGCAGCGACAATTCGTCGATGGTGAAGGCGGTATAGAGCGGCTTTTGCGCCTTGATGCCGGCTTGGGCGTACTGGTTCAGGAACTGCACGCCGGCGGCACCCGGATAGAACACGAAGATGGCTTCAGCGTCGGAGTTCTTCGCCTTGGTGAGCTCGGCGGAGAAATCGAGCTGGCTCGGCCAAACCGTGTATTCTTCGCCGGCCACCTTGCCCTTGAAGGTGCTCTTGACGCCCGCGAGCATGTCCTTGCCGGCGGCGTAGTTCGGGCCGATCAGGAACACCGACTTGACGCCCTTCTGGTTCATGTAGGTGCCCATGGCCTCCGGGGTCTGATCGTTCTGCCACGAGGTCGAGAACACGTAGGGCGAGCAGAGCTCGCCGGCGAGCTGGGACGGTCCGGCATTGGCCGAGATCAGGAAAGTCTTGGAGTCCACCGCGGTCTTCAGCGAGGCCAAGAGCACGTTCGACCAGATATAGCCGACGATGAAATCGACCTTGTCGGACTGGACCAGCTTTTCGGTCTTTTGCTTGCCGACGTCGGGCTTCTGCGCGTCGTCCTCGTAGATCACCTCGACCGGCTTGCCGCCCATCTTGCGGCCGAGATGGTCGAGTGCGAGCTCGAAGGAATTGCGCATGTCGTTGCCAATCGCGGCGGTCGGACCGCTGAAGGTCGAGACAAAGCCGATCTTGATGGTGTCGGCTGCGCCCGCAGGCTGCGTCAGCGCCAGGGCGGCGATACCCGCGAGCCAGAATGCCTTCTTCATATTCGTTTCCCCTCCAATTTATCGTTGCAACCCCGTCCGCCATGGCGGCGGTGCCGGGCGTGCAGGCCTTTATAAAGAGACATGTTTTGTGCGCAAAAGCGCTGGCCTGCAGCAAGCACGAACCGGAAGGTTCCGTTTAGAACCTTCGGCCTATGCCCCGGCAAGCTGCACCATAATTCAGGCCCTGCCGGGAAATCAAGAATTATAGTGCCGGTTTCTCGGTGTGGGATTGTCGCAGCTGACGTCATGGCGTCTCTCCCGGGGCGAGCCGGCTTTGAGCGCCGTTACGCTGCCATTCCGCCCAGCTCGGCCGGTCCATCTGAAACAGATCGGAGCTGCGGGCGTACCAGCCGCTGCCATGCATGCGGCCGATCAGGCGCAGGCCTTGCGTGTCGATGTAGCAGCGCTCCTTGTCCTCGACATAGGCATCGTCGACATGGGCGCAGACGATGCGGCCGATGACGATGGTCTGGCGCGGTCCGGTCACCAGCGAGGTGAGCACGCGGCACTCAAAGGACACCGGGGACTCGGCGATGCGCGGCGGGCGCACGGCGTGAGAAGGCGCGGGCGTCAGGCCGGCCAGCGCCAATTCGTCGATCTCGGGCGGCGCATCGATGCAGGTCACGTTCATGGCCTCGGCGTTTCCTTCGGAAACGAGGTTCACGACGAACTCGCCGGTGGCGAGAATGTTGGTCGCGGTGTCCTTGAAGCGGCCTTTGCCGGCGAGAAGCCCGAGCGCGAGCGTCGGGGGCTCATGGCCCAGCGCGTTGAAGAAGCTATAGGGCGCGGCGTTGACGATCCCGTCTTCGGAAAGCGTCGTCACCCAGGCAATCGGGCGCGGCGTCACCGTGGACGCCAGTATCTTGTAGCGGTTCTGCGCTTCCAGCTTCTCCATGTCGAACAACATCGCTGACCTCGCCTGCTTCAGACCGCAACAACGGGATGGCGCAGCCGGCCGATGCCAGATACCTCAGCTTCGACGACATCGCCCGGCCACA
>DATEJC010000651.1:0-2947 GCA_035278345.1 Bradyrhizobium sp.
GTTCCTGCGCGGCGGCTCTGATCCGCGTGCCTATGTGCATGAGGCAAGCCGCCTGCAAATCCCCGTGATCGGGATTGCCGATCACAACACGCTGGCCGGTGTGGTACGGGCATATGGCGAGCTCGACAATTCCGCCGTCGAATTCAAGCCAAAACTTTTGATCGGCTCGCGCATTGTCTTCATCGACGGCACGCCTGATATCCTGGTCTATCCGCGCGACCGCGCCGCCTACGGCCGGCTGTGCCAGCTGCTCACCCGCGGCAAGCGCGGCAATGATATCGAGCGGATCGAGAAGGGCGAATGTCATCTGCGGCTCACTGATCTCCTCGACTACGCCGAGGGCCAGCTTCTGATCCTTGCGCTGCCGCATCGTTTCGATATCGCGCAGGCGCAAAGACTTTTGCAGCAGTTGCGCGACAGCCGTGCCGATGGCGTGTGGCTGGCGGCAAGCCTGCTCTACCGAGGCGACGACAAGCGCCGCCTCGCGCGGTTGCATCATCTCGCGCTGGCCGCAAAAGTGCCGCTGCTCGCCACCAATGAAGTGCTCTATCACACCCCCGCGCGCCGCCAGCTGCAGGATGTGCTGACTTGTATCCGCGAGAAGACCACCATCGAGGCGATCGGCAGGAAGCTCGAGGCCAATGCCGAGCGCTATCTGAAGCCGGCGCATGAAATGGCGCGTCTGTTCCGCGATCTCCCCGAGGCGATCGCGGAAACCATGCGCTTTGCCGGCCGCATCTCCTTTTCCCTCGACCAGCTCAAATACCAGTATCCGGACGAACCGGTGCCGCCGGGCAAGACCGCGCAGCAGCATCTCGAAGACCTCACCTGGGCCGGCGTCGACAAATATTTTGGCGGCGTCATCGACGACACGCTGCGTGCGACGCTGAACAAGGAACTCGCGCTGATCGCCGAGCTGAAATACGCGCATTACTTCCTCACCGTGCACGACATCGTGCACTTCGCGCGCAGTCAGAAGATCCTTTGCCAGGGCAGGGGCTCGGCGGCGAACTCCGCGGGCTGCTACGTGCTCGGCATCACCTCGGTCGATCCGACCAAGGTCGATCTCCTCTTCGAGCGCTTCATCTCCAAGGAGCGGCTGGAGCCGCCCGACATCGACGTCGATTTCGAGCATTCGCGGCGCGAGGAGGTGATGCAATATGTCTATCGCCGCTATGGCCGCCACCGCGCCGCCATCATCGCCACCGTCATCCACTATCGTCCGCGCAGCGCCATCCGCGACGTCGGCAAGGCGTTAGGACTGACCGAGGACGTCACCGCTGCGCTCGCCGACACCGTGTGGGGCAGCTGGGGCAAGGGCCTCAACGAGATGCAGGTGAGACAGGCCGGGCTCGATCCGCAGAATGCAATGATCGGGCTGGCAGTGGAGCTTGCCAGCGAATTGATCGAATTCCCGCGCCATCTGTCGCAGCATGTCGGCGGTTATGTGCTGACGCAGGACCGGCTCGACACTTATGTTCCGATCGGCAACGCCGCGATGGACGACCGCACCTTCATCGAGTGGGACAAGGACGACGTCGATGCGCTGAACATGATGAAGGTAGACGTGCTGGCGCTGGGCATGCTGACCTGCATCCGCAAATGTTTCGACCTGATCGCCGGTCACAAGGGCAAGCGCTATGTGCTGTCCGACATCAAGGCGATCGATGACGACGACGTCTTCAAGATGCTGCAGCGGGGCGAATCGCTTGGCGTGTTCCAGGTCGAGAGCCGCGCACAGATGAACATGCTGCCGCGCTTGAAACCGCGCAATTTCTACGACCTCGTCATTGAAGTGGCGATCGTGCGCCCTGGTCCGATCCAGGGCGACATGGTGCATCCTTATCTCAGGCGGCGGAATGGTATCGACAAGCACAGCTATCCGTCGCCTTCGCCTGAGCACGGCCCGCCGGACGAGCTCTATAGAGTCCTGCACAAGACGCTTGGCGTACCTCTGTTCCAGGAGCAGGCGATGCGCATTGCGATCGAGGCCGCAAAGTTCACGCCGGAAGAGGCCAACGGCCTGCGCCGCTCGATGGCGACGTTTCGCAACGTCGGCACGATCGGCAAGTACGAGGACAAGCTGATCGGCAATCTGGTCGCGCGCGGCTATGCGCCGGAGTTCGCCAAAAACTGCTTTGAGCAGATCAAGGGTTTTGGCTCTTACGGCTTTCCGGAGAGCCATGCCGCGAGCTTTGCCCAGCTTGTCTATGTCTCCTCATGGCTGAAGCATTATCATCCCGACGCTTTCTGCTGCGCCCTGCTCAATTCCCAGCCGATGGGCTTTTATGCGCCGGCGCAGATCGTCGGCGACGCCCGCAAGAACGGCGTCGATGTGCGCGAGATCGATGTGTCCCACAGCTTCGCCCAGAACACGCTGGAGGAGGGAGGCGGGAAATACTGCGCCGTGCGCCTCGGCTTCCGCCAGATCGACGGTTTTCACTGGCTCGATCCGGATGAGGAATGGCTGAAGCGCAGTCAGGCGCTTCTCAGAGGTGAATCCATGGCGTTGCCGCAAGCTCCCACCTCTCCCTATGGGAGAGGTGAAGCACCGTCGATGCCGCGACTTGACGAGGTAACAATCGACGACTGGGCCTCCCGCATCGTCGCCGCGCGCAACCGTCGTCCATTCACCTCGCTGGAAGACTTCGCCCGCGACACCGGTCTGCCGAAGCGCGCGCTGATCCTGCTGGCGGATGCCGACGCTTTCCGCTCCATCGGCCTCGACCGCCGCGCAGCGCTATGGGCGGTACGGCGCCTGCCCGATGACGTGCCGCTGCCGCTGTTCGAAGCCGCCGTCGCCCGCGAGCAGCCCGACGAGAACGCAAAGCCGCTGCCATCAATGCCGCTGCCGGAGCAGGTCGTCGCCGATTACCAGACCATCCGCCTCTCGCTGAAGGGCCATCCCATGGAATTCCTGCGCGAGAGATTTTCGCGCGAGCGGATC
>DATEJC010000652.1:0-10602 GCA_035278345.1 Bradyrhizobium sp.
GTGGTGGCGGAGCGTCTGTTCCGGCAGCTCGGCTATCAGAAGACCACGGTCGCCGACATCGCCAAGGAATTGCGGATGAGCCCCGCCAACGTCTATCGCTTCTTCGATTCGAAGAAGTCGATCCACGAAGGCGTGGCCCGCGCCCTGATGGGCGAGGTCGAGAACGAGGCGCGGAGGATCGTTGCCCAACCGGGACCTGCGAAACCGCGCCTGCGCGAGTTGCTCAAGACCATCAATCGCATGAACTCGGAGCGCTATGTCGGCGATAACAAGCTGCACGAGATGGTTGCGATCGCGATGGAGGAGGACTGGGACGTCTGCGTCGCCCACGTCGGATGCCTCACCGGCATCATCGGCGAGATCATCGCGCAGGGCGTGGCCACCGGCGAGTTCGAGGCCCCGGACCTGCCGCTGGCGGCGCTCTGCACCTGCACCGGGATGATGCGTTTCTTCCATCCGCAGATGATCGCCCAGGCCGCCAACAAGCCCACCGCATCGATCGACCAGATGGTCGATTTCCTGTGCCGGGCGCTGGAGCCGCGCAAGGCGAAATAGCCTATATTCGTCATTGCGAGCGAAGCGACCCTTCTACGCTTGCTTCGCAAGCTTCGCAGGGCTTAAGTCCGCCGAAGCGCCTCCGCGCGAAGGCGGAAGCAATCCATATATCCGCTTGCGGCGCCATGGATTGCTTCGTCGCAAGCACTCCTCGCAATGACGTATGGATAGACGCGTGACCAAAGACCTCCATTACTACGAGCCCGCCAAGGGCCATGGGCTCAAGCACGATCCCTTCAATGCCATCGTCGCCCCGCGCCCGATCGGCTGGATCTCCTCGCGCGATGCCAAGGGCAACGTCAACCTCGCACCCTACAGTTTCTTCAACGCCTTCTGCTACAAGCCGCCGATCATCGGCTTCTCCTCCACCAACTGGAAGGACAGCGCCGCCAACATCCAGGAGACCGGAGAGTTCGTCTGGAATCTGGCGACAAGAGAACTGGCGCAGCAGATGAATGCCAGCGCCGCCCATGTCGCCCGCGACGTCAGCGAGTTCGAAATCGCAGGCCTCACCGCGGTGCCCTGCAAGCTTGTCAACGTGCCGCGCGTCGCCGAAAGCCCAGTCGCTTTCGAGTGCAAGCTGACCGAGATCATCCAGCTCAAGGGCGCCAATGGCGAGAAGGCGCAAGCCTGGGTCACCTTCGGCGAGGTCGTCGCCGTCCACATCGACAAGGCCATGATCAAGGACGGCGTCTACCAGACCGCGCTTGGCCAGCCGATCATGCGCGCCGGCCGCCGCGGCGACTATTTCGAGATCAAGCCCGAAAACATGTTCGAAATGGTCCGGCCGGATTAGCGGCTACTTCCTCTCACCCGGATTGCATCTGCCATGCAATACGACTTCTCCCCGTATACGGAGAGAAGTGAAGGTGCGAATCCGGCGAGCGCCTGCAGGGAACTCCGATCCTTCCAAATCTTTATCAGACTGTGTTTCGGAGTTTGCCTTGAAGCGCTGGCTTACAGGAATGGTTCTGCTTGTCTGCCTTGCCGGTCCTGCGGCTGCGGGGCTTGATGCGGTGTCGGTCAACAATGCGGAATGGAAGGGTAAGACCTCATCCAAGGGCGGGATGGATCCCGCGATCGTCAAGCTGCAGGTCTTGCTGGACCGCGCCGGCTTCTCGCCAGGCGAGATCGACGGCAAGCTCGGCGAAAACGCCCTCAAGGCCCTGCGTGCTTTCGCTGAAGCGAAAGGCCTCGCATTTGACGGTCGGAAGCCAACAGCTGAAATCTGGAACGCGCTGACTGCAGGGAGTTCGGACCCGATCATCGCCGACTACAGCATCACGGATAAAGACGTGAAGGGCCCGTTTCTGCAAAAGCTTCCCACGAAGATGGAAGACATGCAGGGCCTCAAGTCCCTCGACTACACCAGCCCGCACGAAGCGATCGCCGAAAAATTCCACATGAGCGAGGCACTTCTCCAGGCCCTCAATCCCGGCAAGAAGTTTGACCAGGCCGGCCAGATGATTTCGGTGATGAACGTCAGCACAAGCGAGACCAGGCCAGCCGCTGCGCGCGTCGAGGTCGACAAGACCAGGCAGACGGTGAAGGCCTTCGGCAACTCCGGCGAGTTGCTCGCGTTCTTTCCAGCGACGGTTGGCAGCAAGGAAAAGCCGACGCCCAGCGGCACGCTCAAGGTCACCTCGATCGATGCCAACCCGCATTACAAGTACAACCCCGACTACAAATTCAAGGACGTCAAGTCGAAGCGGGCCTTCACGATCAATCCCGGCCCGAACAATCCGGTCGGCACCGAATGGATCGCGCTGTCGTCGGAAGGCTATGGCATTCACGGCACGGCAAATCCATCCAAGATCAGCAAGACGGAATCCCATGGCTGCGTGCGCTTGACAAATTGGGACGCCGACCGGCTGGCGAAGATGGTGAAGAAGGGCATGGAAGTCGCGTTCGTCGAGGGTACGACGGCGAGCCGGAAGTGACTTGCTCCCGTACTTTCGACATCGCGCCCGCTGGGAAACGGCGCGCGGGTGAACAGATTGCCGAAATTTAACTTGCGGATCGCCCGTCAGCGCGCGCGTCGCAGACACTTCGATACCATCTATTTGAGAAGGAAAACTGGTAGGAGACGATGAAGAGGGCGTTTGCCATTTTGGTGTGCCTGGGTCTACTCGGGGCTGCCGAATATTTTGCGGCCAGCAAATGGGCCATCCGGCACGAGACGCTGAACCTCTTCGACGCGGCGCGGCAACGGCCGGTCTCGGTGTATATTGCCGTTCGTCGCGATTATGAGGTGAAGGCAGACAACGGCCTCTGGAAGCTCCCTGTCGCGATCATCAGCAACGGAAACACGGTGAAGAACACTGAGTATTCCTTTCTTGCCAACGTGCTCGCCGCGCGGGGCTATCTCGTCGCCAGCATCCAGCAGGACCTGCCGACCGATCCTCCGCTCATGACCAGGATCGGCCAGCCCTATGTCGGCCGGAAGGGGGTCTATCTGCGCTGCGAGGCCAACATCCTCTTCGTCCTCGGCGTATTGCAAAACCAGCAACCGAACGCCGACTACAATCATTTGACTCTGGTGGGGCATTCAAACGGGGGCGACGTGTCGATGTATGTCGCCAGGGAGCATCCGGAGCTGGTCTCGAAGGTGATTACGCTGGACAATTTGAGGGTCCCGTTCGTGCATGGTCACGGGTTGAAGGTCCTGTCCTTCCGTTCGAAGGATCCGAACTTCAAAACCGATCCGGGTGTGTTGCCGCCGCCCGGGCAGGCTGCCGCGGAAGGCATCGATATCGTCAATACCGGCGCACTCCATACCGACCTGAGCGACCGCGGTCCACCTTCGGTGAAGGAGAGAATCCAGGCAACGCTCGATCGATTTTTGAGGGATAGTGCCGCCAGCGATCTTGCGCCGGCCGATACCACCGCGCCGATGATCGCCAATACCGGAGACTACTGACTCAGCGGCGTTTTCCGGAACGGAAGCGTCGCATAGCCGTTAACAATCCGCACCCATCGCCGCGTCAATTTCGCTCTTTTTTAGGCTGAAGTGTTCACCTGCGGCGGGCAGATTCGGCTAAAATCCTCCCTGTCCTGCGCCGAACCTTGAGGAAAATCCCATGAGCTTTCGCCGCGACTACGTCACCAAACCGATTTTTTCCTTTGCCCGCGGCGTGCTGCCGCCGATGTCCGATACCGAGCGCGAGGCGCTGGAGGCGGGCGATGTCTGGTGGGATGCCGATCTCTTCACCGGCAACCCCGACTGGTCGAAACTTCTCGCCAACGCGCCGGCGACGCTGACCGACGAGGAGAAAGCCTTCCTCAACGGCCCCGTCGACCAGCTCTGCGCCATGCTCGACGACTGGCAGATCAATTGGGAATGGCGTGATCTTCCGCCGGAAGCCTGGGACTTCATCAAGCGCCACAAATTCTTCGGCATGATCATTCCGAAGGAATTCGGCGGGCTCGGCTTCTCGCCCTATGCGCATTCCGAAGTGGTGCGCAAATTGTCGTCGCGCTCGCTCGCGGCCGCCGTGACCGTGATGGTGCCGAACTCGCTCGGGCCGGGCGAACTCTTGATGCACTTCGGCACGAAAGAACAGCAGGACCGCTGGCTGCCGCGCCTTGCCGACGGCCGCGACATTCCCTGCTTTGGCCTGACCAGCCCCGAAGCCGGCTCGGACGCGGCTTCGATGATCGACAAGGGCGTGATCTGCAAGGGCACCTTCGAGGGCCGCGAAGTCATCGGCCTCAAGCTGAACTGGCACAAGCGCTACATCACGCTGTGCCCGGTCGCGACGCTGCTGGGCCTTGCCTTCAAGGCCTATGATCCCGATCATCTCGTAGGTACCGAGGAGGACCTCGGCATCACCGTTGCGCTGATCCCGACGCATCTGCCGGGCGTTGAAATCGGCCACCGACATCTGCCGGCAATGCAGGTGTTCCAGAACGGCCCGAACCGAGGCCACGATGTCTTCATACCTCTCGACTACATCATCGGCGGCCAGGAGCGGCTGGGGCGGGGCTGGAAGATGCTGATGACGGCGCTTGCCGCCGGCCGCGGCATTTCGTTGCCGTCGCTGTCTGCTGCCGGCGCCGCATACGCCGCGCGCACTACCGGCGCCTATGCCCGCATCCGCGAGCAGTTCGGCATTTCCATCTCCAAATTCGAAGGCATCGAGGAGCCGCTCGCCCGCATCGCCGGCACGGCGTATCTGATCGATGCCGCGCGCCGCCTGACCTGCGCCGCGCTCAACCAGGGCCACCATCCCGCAGTCATCTCCGGGATCATGAAGCTGCACGCTACCGATCGGATGCGCATCGTGATCGACGACGCCATGGATATTCATGGCGGCAAGGCCGTGATCGACGGCCCGCAGAACTATATGGGCAGCCTCTACCGCGCCGTGCCGGTCGGCATCACGGTGGAGGGCGCCAATATCCTCACCCGCAATCTCATCGTGTTCGGGCAAGGCGCAATCCGTGCGCATCCCTATCTGCTCGCCGAGATGAACGCGCTGCGTGACGAGGACCGCACGCGCGGGCTCGACGCTTTCGACAAAGCGCTCTGGAGCCACATCGGCCACAGCTTCAAGACGCTGTTCCGTGCCTGGGGCCGCAGCTGGAGCGGCGGCATCTTCGCACCGGCCCCGGACGCGGGCCTTGCGACCCGCTTCTATCGCCAGCTCTCGCGCTACTCCTCGGCCTTTGCACTCACAGCGGATATGGCATTGCTCACGCTCGGCGGCGCGCTGAAGCGCAAGGAGATGCTGTCGGCGCGGCTCGGCGACATCCTCTCCGAACTGTACCTGCTCTCCGCCGCGCTGAAGCGCTGGGAGGAGGAGGGCCGCCAGCACGCCGATTTCGCCGCGCTCGAATGGTGCATGGCGAACGGCTTCAAGACGATTGAAAATCGCCTCGCGGAAATCCTCGGCAATTTGCCCAACCGCTTCGTCGCCGTGCTCTTGAAGTTCCTGCTGCAGCCTTGGGGCGCCCGCGTGCTCGGGCCGACCGATCGCGTGGTGCACGAGTGTGCCCAGCTCATCCTCGAGCCGTCGGCGGCGCGCGAGCGCCTGACGTCGGACCTCTCCCATGTCGAAGATGACCGCGGCGTGGCGCGGCTGGAAAACGCGTTCCGGCTACACGCAGCTTCCGAAGACATTCGCAAGCGACTGCATGCCGCGCGCATCCAGGACTGGAAGGAAGGCGTGAAGAAGGGCGTCATCACCCAAGGCGAGGGCGAGAGGATCGCAACCGCGCATGACGCCGTGATGAAGGTGATCGAGGTCGACGATTTCGCGCCCGAGGCGCTGTCGCCGATTTACAAGAAGAGCGCCGACGTGCATCAATTCTTCCAGGAACTGGGTGAGCAGAGGGCGGCGAGCTGATGGCGCGACCGGTTTTCATCATCGACGGCAGCCGGACGCCGTTCATCAAGGCTCGCTCAGGTCCCGGCCCCTTCACCCCCGTCGATCTCGCCGTGCAATGCGGCCGGCCGCTGCTGGCGCGCCAGCCCTTTGCACCGACCGCGTTCGACCAGGTGATCCTCGGCTGCGTCAACGTCATCGCCGACGAGATGAACCCGGCGCGCGTCGCGGCACTGCGGCTCGGCATGGGCGAGAAGATGGTCGCCTTCACCGTGCAGATCAATTGCGGCTCCGGCATGCAGTCAATCGACACGGGTTACCGTTACATTCGCGAAGGCGCTGCCGATCTGATCCTGGCCGGCGGCGCCGAAGCGCTGAGCCACGCGCCGCTGGTCTGGCCGCAAGCCGGCGTGCGTTGGTTTGCCGGGCTCGCCGGCGCGCGCGGCCTCGGCGCCAAGATCAT
Organism: Bradyrhizobium sp.; assembly: GCA_035278345.1. Classification (GTDB taxonomy): domain Bacteria; phylum Pseudomonadota; class Alphaproteobacteria; order Rhizobiales; family Xanthobacteraceae; genus Bradyrhizobium. The sequence continues at coordinate 6,346 of DATEJC010000652.1, forward strand.
GGCGGCGTTGAAGGTGAAGCCATCTTACTTCAAGCCGATCATCGGCCTTGAGCGCGGGCTCACCGATCCCATCACCGAGCTCAACATGGGCCAGACGGCCGAGGTCGTCGGCCAGCTGTTCGGCATCACGCGCGAGCAGTCGGATACCTATGCGGCCGAGAGCCACAAGCGCCTCGCACATGCGCAGAAAGAAGGCTTTCTGAAAGGCGAGGTCGAAATCGCCTTCTCGCGCGACGGCAAATTTTACGACCACGACGACGGCGTGCGGCCGGATTCAACGCCGGAGTCGCTGGCGAAGCTGAAGCCCGTATTCGAGCGGCCGTGGGGCCAGGTCACCGCGGGCAATTCCTCGCAGATCACCGACGGCGCGTCGTGGGTGATCCTCGCCTCCGAAGATGCCGTGGTGAAGCACGGGCTGACGGCGAAGGCGGCCATCATCGACAGCCAATGGGCGGCGCTCGATCCCTCCATCATGGGGCTTGGTCCTGTGCTGTCGGCAACCGCGCTGCTCAAGCGCAACGAGCTTACCTTGCAGGATGTCGAGACCTGGGAATTGAACGAAGCGTTCGCCACGCAAGTGCTCGGCTGCCTCGCCGCCTGGAATGACGACAAATTCTGCAAGGAAGTACTCGGCCTTGACGGCGCCGCGGGCGAGCTTGATCGCAACAAGCTCAATGTCGATGGCGGCGCGATCAGCCTCGGCCATCCCGTCGGCACCTCGGGCAACCGCATTGTGCTGCATCTGGTCAACGCCATGAAGCGGCTCGGCACGCGCCGTGGCATCGCCACCGAATGCATCGGCGGCGGGCTGGGCGGCGCCATGCTGATCGAGATGGTGTGACCATGGCCGAAAAGATCATGGACGTCCTCGGCGAACGCGTGCTCGAACTCGGACCCAGGCCCGATCCCGGCCGGCCTTATCACGACTTCCGTCTCACCCGCGATGCCGACGGCGTCGCCTGGCTGCTGTTCGACCGCGCCGATTCCAGCGCCAACACGCTCTCGGCCGAGGTGGTCGAAGGGCTGGATCGCGTTATCACGGAGCTGGAGACCAATCGCCCGACCGGCCTGGTGATTCGCTCCGCGAAAACGTCCGGATTCATCGCCGGCGCTGATGTCAACGAATTCCGCGGCGCTGCCGATCCCAAGCAGGTCGAGACCGCGATCGGCCGCGCCCATGCGGTCATTGACCGGCTCGAAGCGCTGCGCATCCCGACGCTGGCCGTGATCCACGGCTTCTGTCTCGGCGGCGGCCTCGAAGTCGCGCTGGCCTGTCAGATGCGGATCGCCATCTCCGATGCGCGCTTTGGCTTCCCCGAGGTGATGCTGGGCCTGCATCCGGGCCTTGGCGGCACCGCGCGCTTCACCGAGCTGATCAACCCCATGCAGGCGATGACGCTGATGCTGACCGGACGCACCATCGATGCACGCCGGGCGAAGTCGCTTGGCCTGGTCGATGCCGTCTGCGAAGAGCGCCACGTCCGCAATGCCGTGAAGGACGCGATGTCCGGCAAGCTCAAGCGCGCCAAAAAGAGCCCGCTGGTGACGCTGTTCAATCTCGGCCCCGTCCGCCGGTTTCTTGCAAGTCGGATGCGTGCCGAGGCGGAGAAGGCCGCGCCGCATGAGCATTATCCTGCGCCCGATGCGCTGATCGATCTCTGGGAGCGTCATGGCGGCGACAAGGCCGCGATGCTGGCCGCCGAGAAGACCTCATTCGGCTATCTGATGGTGACGCCGACGGCGCAGAATTTGATCCGCGTGTTCTTCCTGCGCGAGCAGATGAAGAAGCTCGCAGGCAGCGGCAACAGGATCGGACACGTCCATGTCATCGGCGCCGGCGCCATGGGCGGCGACATCGCCGCCTGGTGCGCCGGCCAGGATTTGCGCGTCACCCTCGCCGACATGAAGGCCGAGCCGATTGCGGGCGCGATGAAGCGCGCCGCCGACCTGTTCGGCAAGATTCTCCGCAGGCTTACCGCCTCGCGCGACGCGCTCGATCGCCTGATCCCCGACATGGTCGGCGAGGGCGTGCGCGGCGCCGATCTCATCATCGAGGCGGTGCCGGAAAAGCTCGAGCTGAAGCAAAAGGTCTACGCCTCGATCGAGCCGAAGATGAAGCCGGGCGCGATCCTCGCCACCAACACGTCAAGCATTCCGCTGCAGGATCTGCGCACCACGCTGCAACGGCCGGAGCGGTTGCTCGGCCTGCACTTCTTCAATCCGGTGTCGCGGCTGCAGCTCGTCGAGGTCGTCAGCCATGACGGCACGGACGCGCAACTGCACAAGGAAGCGCTCGCCTTTGTCGGCGCCATCGATCGTCTGCCACTGCCGGTGAAGAGTTCGCCGGGCTTCCTCGTCAACCGCGCGTTGACGCCCTACATGCTGGAAGCCATGGTGATGCTGGACGAGGGCATCGACCAGACCGTCATCGATGCGGCCGCAAAGAAGTTCGGCATGCCGATGGGGCCGATCGAACTCGCCGACCAGGTCGGCCTCGACATCTGCCTCGACGTCGGCGACATGCTGCGCTCGAAGTTCGGTGACGCGCTGCCGCCGACGCCGGCCTGGCTGCGCGACAAGGTCACGCGCGGCGAACTCGGCCGCAAGACGGGCAGGGGATTCTACGCGTGGCGCGACGGCAAGCCGGAAAAGCTCCCGGGGCCGCCCGCGCCGGGCGCGCAGTCGATGGAGCCGACGCCCGAGATGATCGACCGCATGATCTTGCCGATGTCGAACGTCTGCGTCGCCTGCCTGCGCGAGGGCATCGTCGACAACGCCGACGTCGTCGACGGCGCCATGATCTTCGGCACCGGCTATGCGCCGTTCCGCGGCGGTCCGCTCAACTACGCGCGCACGCGCGGTCCCGAGAACGTCGCCGGCGCCTTGCGCGCGCTGGCGCAAAAATTCGGCGACCGTTTTGCGCCCGATCCGGGCTGGGAGACTTTCAAGTGACCGAAACGCACGTACATGCCCCGCCGAGCGACGAGATCGAGCCGCGCGGCGATCTCTGCACGCGCACGCTCGCCATGCCCGCCGACACCAACGCCAATGGCGACATCTTTGGCGGCTGGCTGCTCAGCCAGATGGACATCGCCGGCGGTGTCGCCGCCTCGAAGGTCGCAAAATCCCGCACGGTCACCGTCAGCATCGATGCGATGAATTTCCGCAAGCCCGTCTATGTCGGCGATCTCGTTTCCGTGCACGCCAACCTGGTCCGCGTCGGCCGCACCTCGATGACTATCCATCTTGAGGCCTGGGTGGTGCGCCGCAAGGAAACCAAGCCGATCCTCGTCACCGACGGCAACTTCACCTATGTCGCGATCGACGAACAGGGCCGTCCGCAGCCGATCCAACGAAATGAGCCGCTGACCGCCTGAGGCGGTGCAGCGGCTCGCTTCGGATCAGGCGATCGCTTAGATACAGCGGCGGCGATAGCCGTAGCGGTCGATGAACGTGCCGTCGCGCGGATCGAAGGTCGGCGAACGCGTGCAGGCCGGGCCCGCTACGTAGCGCGGCGGGGGCGGAGGAGGCGGAGCGGCGCAATAGCCGGGATCGACGACAACGTAGGAGCCGTCGGGCTGCGGCAGGTAACAGCCGTTCTGGTAATAGTAATAGCCGCCCGGCCGGGGCTGGCCTTGGGACGCGATGGCAGCGCCGGTGGTCGCACCGAGCACCGCGCCGACCGCGGCGCCGCGGCCGCCGCCCAGCGCGCCGCCGAGGATCGCACCGGCCGCACCGCCAAAGATCGCGCCGCCCAGCGCGTCCTGTGCCGCCGCCTGCTTCGGCGGAATCAGGGTCGCCAGCGCAAGCAGGGCTATGAGAGCCAATCTGGTCATTCTCTGTTTCTCCGGTGGGGTGATGCTTCCTACCACGATTCGCAGGTTCGACCGGGTAAGGTCAAGCCCGGGCAAGGCCCGGTTTGGCCGGAAAAACCATCATTTTGCGGCGTTTTCGTGGGGCATGGCGGCCGCGAGCTTCACCCGTAGCCGCCAGATTCCAGAGACGCTGGTGACTACTCGAGGGGCCGCGGCGTACTGGCCCCGCTTTCGCGGGGCATGACAGTCGTTGCCGGGTTACAGCTTCGTCGCCGAACGCGACAGCAGCTTCCAGTCGTTACCCTGCTTCTGCCAGTTCATCAGGATGTGCAGGTTCTGCGGCGTCTTCTTGCCGTCGGTGAATTCCTGCTCGCCGACGAAGGTGAAGCGAACGATTGCGGAAGGTCCCACGACGCGGATCGAGGGATCCTTGTATTCAAGC
>DATEJC010000653.1:0-10687 GCA_035278345.1 Bradyrhizobium sp.
ATGCCGAACGCGCCGGCGTGCCCGTCGTCGTGGTCGACGTGCCGTTGCTCTATGAGACCGGCGGCGAAAAACGCGTCGATGCCGTGGTCGTTGTGACCACGTCGGCGAAACTGCAGCGCGAGCGGGTGCTGGCGCGCGGCACCATGGATGCGGCGAAACTCGATTCCATCATTGCGCGGCAAGTGCCCGACGCGGAGAAGCGCAAGCGCGCCGATTTCGTCGTGGATACCTCGCACGGGCTCGATCCCGTGCGCGCGCAAATCAAGGACATTCTGGCTGCCGTTGTTAAGATGCCGAAGCGGCGAGCCTGATTCGCCGCCTTCGAAGCTTCTGGACCATGCGCGAAATCGTCCTCGACACCGAAACTACCGGCCTTGACCCGCTGCGCGGCGACCGCCTGGTGGAGGTCGGCTGCATCGAGCTGTTCAATCGCATGCCGACGGGGCAGACCTTTCACCGCTACATGAACCCGGAACGGGACATGCCGGCGGAGGCCTTTGCGGTGCACGGCCTTTCCACCGAGTTCCTGGCGAGCAAGCCGCTGTTTGTGGAGGTGGTGGAAGAGTTTCTGGCCTTCATCGGCGATGCGCCGCTGGTGATCCACAACGCATCCTTCGACATCAGCTTCATCAATGCCGAGCTTGACCGGATCAAGCGCACGCCGATCCTGAAAGACCGTCTGGTCGATACGCTCCTGCTGGCGCGGCGCAAGCATCCCGGCGTGTCGAACCGGCTCGACGATCTCTGCTCACGCTATGCGATCGACAATTCCCGCCGCACCAAGCACGGCGCGCTGCTCGACGCCGAGCTCCTGGCCGAGGTCTATATCGACCTGATCGGAGCCCGGCAGTCGCAGCTGATCCTGGCGGCCGAGACCGCCGACATCAGGATTGGCGTTGGCGGCGAGACGCCGCGGCGGCAGCGCGAGATACCGCTTGTCGTGCGGGTGAGCGAGGAAGACCGCCTCGCGCATCGGGCCTTTGTCGCCACATTGGGCGACAAGCCGATCTGGAACGATTTTCTGCCGGCCGTGGCCGGTTCCTAGCTCGGCTTGGCCTGCGCGGCCTGCTGCCGTTCCATGTTCTGGCGGTAGAGGCCGACGAAATCCACAGGATCCAGCATCAAAGGCGGGAAGCCGCCGTCGCGCACGGAAGTTGCGATTATTTCGCGCGCGAACGGGAACAGCAGCCGCGGGCATTCGATCATGACCAGCGGATGCAGGTTTTCTTGCGGCACGTTGACGATGCGGAACACGCCGGCATAGGCGAGATCGAAAGAAAACAGCACCTTGCCGGAAGCCTCGGCCTTGCCATCGATGTGCAGAATAACCTCGAACTCGTTCTGGGCGACGTTGTTGGCCTGAACGTTGATCTGGATATTGATCGCCGGCTGCTGTTGCTGCTGCTGCAGCGAACCAGGGGCGTTCGGGTTCTCGAACGATAGGTCCTTGGTGTACTGCGCGAGCACGTTGAGCTGGGGAGGGGCTCCCTCCTGCGGGGCGCCATTGCCATTGGTCATGAAAAATCTCTCCTGGAACGGGCGGGGCCTTGAGACCGGTTTCAGGCCACAATTCGCTCGCGACGTGCGAAAATGCCCGGATCGGCGCGAGTGGCTATCATAGGCCCGCATCCCCTTACAAGGAGGGGGAGGGTGATTGCGCGCCGAATGCCGCGATACTGCCGCCGAGAGCACTAATGCGGGCTGCTCAGGTTACCGTAAATTATTGAAGATGCGCGATTTCCGGGCACGATCGGGTTTCCCCTCATGGCCAAAACGCGCTACAATGGCCGCGCCAAAACGCGCCATTGGCCGGGCATGGTTTCATGCCTACATGCTGCGGACTCAATCGGTGATGTAATGTTGGCCGTTCCCGCTTCGATGGGAACGCTCTGGCGCCGGGCCCGTTGCCGGCGAAGAAGCAAGAAAGCGAATTGCGACGTGGATATCTACACCATCATCTTCCTGGCGCTGGCCGTGTTCATCTTCCTGCGCCTGCGCAGCGTGCTCGGGCAGCGGACCGGCCACGAACGGCCGCCCTTTGAACGCTCGCCGCGCAATGTCGCCCCGGGCGCGCCGGATAATGTCGTGCCGATGCCGGGCAGCGTGATCGACCAGGCGCCGCTCGCACCGACCGCCGACGTTGCGCCCGCAGCCGATCGCTGGAAGGGCATTGCCGAGCCGGGCACGGCGCTGGCGCAGGGCCTCGATGCCCTCGTCGCGCAGGATTCCTCCTTCGATCCCCGGCATTTCCTCTCCGGCGCCCGCAGCGCCTATGAAATGATCGTGCTCGCCTTCGCCAATGGCGACCGCCGCGCGCTGCGCGACCTCGTGTCGGGCGAGGTCTATGAAAGCTTCGACACCGCGATCCGCGATCGCGAAAAGCACGACCAGAAGACCGAGACGCGCTTCGTCTCGATCGACAAGGCCGAGATCGTCGCCGCGGAAGCGCGCGATCGAGCCGCCCAACTCACCGTTCGCTTCGTGTCGCAGATGATCTCCGTGACCCGCGACAAGAACGGCACCGTCGTCGATGGCAATCCCGACAAGGTCGCCGATATCACCGATGTCTGGACGTTCGCCCGCGACACCACCTCACGCGACCCGAACTGGAAACTGGTTGGCACCGGAAGCGCCGGCTGACCCACGCGGCAACCGAATTCGTGCCGCTGCGGGCTGGCTGATCGCGCTTGCGTTGGCGATGCTGCCGGCAAGCGCGGATTCGCGCGTCGTCCACTCCCGCTATCACCGCGCCGAACCTGCGCCGAAGCCCCGCGCCTTGCCTTATCCGGCGCTCGAGCTGCCGCTGGAAATCCCCAACAGCCAATATGTGCAGCTCGCCTGGAGCGAGGTCACCGGCTGGCGCGACGACGATCATCTCGCCGCCTATAAGGCGTTTCGCACCAGCTGCCCGCCGATCGCGGCGCAGAGCGGACCGCCCACGGAATCCAAGGCATTGGGCACATCGCTGCGCGATCCCTGCCGCATCGCCAAGGGCCTCGAGCTGTCCGACGGCGCCAAGGCCAAGGCATTTTTCGAAGAGAACTTCCTGCCATTGCGCATCTCGCGCCTTGGCGAAGGCGAGGGATTCGTCACCGGCTATTATGAGCCGGTGCTCGAGGGCTCGCGGACGGAAAACGAGATCTACAACGTTCCGATCTACCGCCGCCCGTCCAACCTGTTCGTGAAAGGGCAGACCCAGGCCTCGGCGGGCCTGCCCAACAAGGGCGCGGTCTATCGCAAGATCGGCCGCCGCAAGCTCGTGCCCTATTACGATCGCGCCGAGATCGAGGACGGCAAGATCGAAGGCCGCGGGCTGGAGATCGCCTATCTGAAGAACCAGACCGATCTGTTGTTCGCACAGATCCAGGGTTCGGCCCGGATCGAGCTGCCCGATGGTTCGATGGTTCGGATCAATTACGATGCCCATAATGGTTTCCCTTACACGCCGGTCGGCCGCATCCTGATCGACCGCGGCATCATCCCGAAAGATCAGATGTCGATGCAAAAGATCAGGGAATGGATGGAGCAGAATCCTGACGGCGCGAGCGAGCTGCGGCGACAGAACCGGTCCTACGTTTTTTTCCGTGAAGTGAGCCTCTCCGACAAGGACGAGGCGGTTGGCGCCCAGGGCGTGCCGCTCACCGCAGGCCGCTCCATTGCGGTCGACAAGGCGTTGCATGTCTACGGCACGCCGTTCTTCATCGAGGGCGAGCTGCCGATCGAATCGGAGCGCTCGAAGACGCCGTTCCGCCGACTGATGATCGCGCAGGATACGGGCTCGGCCATCGTCGGGCCTGCACGCGCCGATCTTTATTTCGGCGCCGGCGTGGAGGCGGGCAGGGTGGCCGGGCGGCTGAAGAACAATGCGCGATTTGTCATGCTGGTGCCGAAGGGACTCGATCCCATGGCGCGCGGCCGCAAGCTGCCGGTGCCGGACGAGCGGCCGTCGGCAAAGATCGCAAAGCTGTTTCCGCAAGTCGATCCGCAAAAGAATCAGCCAAAGACAGCCAGGGATGCCGCCCCGGCTGCGGCAACGCCTCCGGCGCAAGCCGCGTCGGCGCAGGCGTCTGTCCCGCTGCCGCCGGCGCGGCCGAAGGAAGCTCCTGTGCGCAACGTGAAGCGCCGGCATCAATCGCGCGACCGATGAAACGCCGGCCACCCGAACTTCCGGACCTTTCAGCGAGCCCGCGGCGCAAGCGCGGCCTGAGCGAGGAAGAGCGCAAGCTCTGGGAAAGCGTAGCGAGGCAGGTGAAGCCGCTACGCCAGACGCCACGTTTGGCGATGCTGCATCCGGTCGAGGCGGAGGCGCCGGCCGTCGTTTCGGTCCTTCCGCTCCGTCCCCCGTCCCCGGTGAAGATCGCGCCGCCGCCCAAGCCGCAGGCGCCGCCGCTCGCCCCGATCGGGCGCCGCGAGCGCGCGCAGCTGTCGCGCGGCAAGAAGGAGATCGATGCCCGCATCGATCTGCATGGCATGACGCAAACCCGTGCGCACCGCGCGCTGTTCGGTTTCCTGCAGCGTGCGCATCACGAGGGTTTTACCTTTGTGCTCGTCATCACCGGCAAGGGCAAGCTCGGCAGCGAATCCGAGCGCGGCGTGCTGCGGCGCCAGGTGCCGCAATGGCTGTCGCTGCCGGAATTCCGCGCCTTGGTGGTAGGTTTTGAGGAAGCCCATATCGGCCATGGCGGCGAAGGCGCGCTCTATGTGCGCGTGAGAAGGGCGCGGTCTTAAAACGGCCTGACGATGCCGACGCGCGGGACCAGCGTGATGATCGCGCCGAAGATGGTGGTCTTTGTGTCATCGCCCGGGATGAGCGGAGTCTCGCGCGAAGCCGGCAACATCTTTACGGCGTGCAGGATCAGGAACATGCACACCGCCCAGTTCGAAACCCAGCGCGAATAGTCGAATACGATCGCGAACATGATGAGATAGCCGGCGCTGACGATCACGAGCGCGGCAATCACGACGCGGCGGTGCATCTCGCTGGCGAGTGCGCCGATCAGGTCGGCGAAGTACCGCCACAGCGGCGTGTGCAGCCAGATCAGCAGTGCAAACACCGGAATGCCCAACATGTTATGCGGCAGGCGTGCCCAGGTGTCGGCAATCTCCTTCGACAGCGGCTGGTACCAGATATAGGCGAAGCTCAAGAGATCGGTGCGCGAGGGATCGGCCATCCGGCTCTGCAAATGGTCGACGAAGACCTGCGGCGGCGCCTCGACCGTACCGTAGAATTGCAGGGCAATGAACAGCAATCCGGTGAGCGCGAATGCGGCGAGGCCTGCGATCACGTTCGCTAGCGTGAAGCCCCGCGGCAGGTAGTGGCGCAGCACCACGATCACTACGATGGTCGGCACATACATCAGTACGTGAATGTGGTGGATCATTACGAGCGCCGCAGAGAAGGCGGCGGCGAGCAGCACATAGGCGATGGAGCGTGCCGGGATCAGCAGCAGGCAGATCACCAGCAGGCACCCATAAATGTCGAAATGGCCGAGCGTGTGCATGAAATTCTTCAGGAAGAACGGCGAGCCCGCCATGAAGACGAACAGCGGCAGATGCTTCTCGTCGAAGCCGAAGGTGCGGCGGAACAGCTTTGCGAACAGTCCGAGCGTGATTAACCAGACGGAGCCGGCGAGCGCGAACACCAGGAACACCGGCACTTTTGCGGTGAACAGTGCGACGGCGGCGCCAATCAGCGCGCGCTTGGTGAAGCCGAAATGATAGTCGACGAGGAGATGGATGTAGGGGACGTAGGGCGGCAGCGCGATCTTGTGCAGGAACACGCCGATGAGCACGGCGGCATTGACGGCCAGCATCAGCCGCCAGGGATTTTGCCAGACCCGTAAGTTCATCGCCCACCCGCCAAGATCAGGCGAGCGTTATCACATGGCGGGCAGGCTGCACGCAACGCGAAGGCTATAGAATAAACCGGCTCAGATCCGCGTTCTTCGCGAGATCGCCGACATGCTTCTGCACATAATCGGCATCGACCTTGATGGTCTCGCCATGGCGGTCCGGAGCAGCGAAGGAGATTTCGTCGAGCACGCGCTCCATCACGGTCTGCAGCCGGCGCGCGCCGATGTTCTCGACAGTCGAGTTGACCGCGACCGCAACGTCGGCGAGCGCGTCGATGGCGCTGTCGGTGATCTCCAGCGTCACGCCCTCCGTCTGCATCAGCGCGACATATTGCTTGATCAGCGAGGCCTCGGGCTCCGTGAGGATCCTCCGCATATCGTCGCGGGTCAGCGGCTGCAGCTCGACGCGGATCGGCAGGCGGCCTTGCAGCTCCGGCAAGAGGTCCGACGGCTTTGCGATGTGGAAGGCGCCGGAGGCGATGAACAGGATATGGTCCGTCTTGACCGCGCCGTGCTTGGTCGTGACCGTGGTGCCCTCGATCAGCGGCAGCAGGTCACGCTGCACGCCCTCGCGCGAGACGTCGCCGCCGAGGCGATTCTCGCGCACGCAGATCTTGTCGATCTCGTCGAGGAACACGATGCCGTTGTTCTCGACCGCGCTGATCGCCTCCAGCACCAGCTGATCGGTGTCGAGTAGCTTGTCGGACTCTTCGGCGACCAGGATTTCATGGGAATCGGCAACCGTCAGCCGCCGCGTCTTGGTGCGGCCGCCGAGCTTGCCGAAGATGTCGCCGATGGAGATCGCGCCCATCTGTGCGCCCGGCATGCCCGGGATTTCGAACATCGGCATGCCGCCGGAAGTCTGCGTCTCGACCTCGACTTCCTTGTCATTGAGTTCGCCGGCGCGCAGCTTCTTGCGGAAGGATTCGCGGGTCGCCGAGCTTGAGCCCGGACCAACCAGGGCATCCAGCACGCGCTCCTCGGCCGCCAGCTGCGCGCGGGCCTGCACGTCCTTGCGCTTCCGCTCGCGCACCTGGGCAATCGCGACCTCGACGAGATCGCGGACGATCTGCTCGACGTCGCGGCCGACATAGCCGACTTCTGTGAACTTCGTGGCTTCAACCTTGATGAAGGGCGCGCCGGCAAGCTTGGCCAGCCGTCGCGCGATCTCCGTCTTGCCGACGCCGGTCGGCCCGATCATCAGGATGTTTTTCGGCAGTACTTCCTCGCGCAGGGAACCGGTGAGTTGCAGTCGCCGCCAGCGGTTGCGCAGCGCGATCGATACGGCGCGCTTTGCGTCGGATTGGCCGACGATGAAGCGGTCGAGTTCGGAAACGATTTCGCGGGGGGAGAAGTCAGTCATGCGTACATCTTATGCGGATAGCGTTGGTTGCGGTAGCCGACGCGTGAGCACCGATGGCGCCAATCTCACCACTCCGGCCCGCAGCGGCTTCCATGCGGCGCTAAGCAACAGCACCAAAGTTCCGAGGGCAAGGATTGTGAGCGGAGTCGTTACGCCGGTGACGCCTGCTTGTCGTATCAACGCCCAAAACGCAACACCGGCATAGGCAAGACCGGAAACCAGTAGGGCCCGTCGGTCAATCAGGATTGCAACAACGCCCAGCGCCAGGAACAAGGCCACGATAGCGACAGCCGACCCGGGGTCGAGCTTCGAGCCGGTGTCGAATGCGCCGTCAATAAGCGAATGGACGATCAAAGGTGCTGCGAGCAAATGGAGCCAGAAGGCAATATCGGTTCGCCGTGTCAGCCGCGCCGGATCGGCCATATCGAAGCGCATCGCCAATCCGAAGATCGCGAGACCGCAGACAAAAATAATAGCGTCCTGCGCCCCCCGCGATAGACCTGGGGCCAACCCGTTCGCCAGCGCGACGGTTGCGACCACCAACGCGCCACACCCGGCAGCAATCGTCATGGGCACACGAAAACGCCAGTAGTGGAGAGCCGTCAGCACCACGGTCACACATGCCGAGATCGCCTGGACCGCAGGGTTGAACATACTGACACCGAACAGACCTCCGGGAGATGGCCGATAGTTGGTAGGCGGCTCTGTGTTTGTCCAGAGAGCGATAGCGGTGCCCGCGAAGACAGCCCAGGCAAACACGATCAGGAGAACGATGCTGGGCAGCGCCATACGCCGTCGCCGGGTGAAGAATTCGGCAAACAACCACGCCGCAATAGCGACGACAGCCCACAGGCCAATCGTCCCTCCGGCCAACCGTGCGAGGTAGCCTGCCGCACCGAGAAACATGGCCAGGCCAATCGTGACGAAGATGTCGCTGAAGCCGCCAATGAGCCGAAGCTGCTCGTCGTCGGGCGAGACAGGCAACTCAGGCGGCGCGCCGGCGTTTTCCAACGCTCGCAGCCGCTCGGCCTGTTCAGGCGTGATTATGCCGCGCTCAACGCCTTTCGCCAGAATCTCGCTTGCAATCATCGATACTGACCTTCTCGAGTTAAGTAAGCCGCATCAGCGGTACCGCAAGCCGGATCAGAGGATCGGCGGCCCGCTCTGCCATTGCTTGATCGCCTCGAAGGGGTAAAGCAGCATGATGATGTTCAGCGTCAGATTGTCGCGAATGTGAAGCAACATTGCGAGTTCGAACGCGATTCCGAGCGCGACGGTCGCTGCAACAGGCAGCTTCCGCGCCAGCAGAAAGCCCAGCACCATTGCGAGCGTGTCCGATATCGAGTTCACGATGGTGTCGCCGTAGTAGTCCAGTGAAATTGTGCCGGCGCGATAACGCTCGATGATCCAGCTGGAATTCTCGACCAATTCCCACGCGCCCTCGACCATCATGGCGATGATCAGGCGGCCGGGCCAGGCAAGCCGGGGGGCGACGAGGAATGTCGCGCCATAAAACAGGAAGCCGTGCAGGATGTGCGAGAAGGTGTACCAGTCGGCGATATGCTGCGAATTCTCCGAGCTCTGCACCACGCCGTGCCAGAATTTGACGTAGCCGCAGGCACAGATCGGCAGTCGGCCTGCGCCATAGAGCAGCGCCGCCTGCAGCACCAGCAGCAGGACGGCGATGACGAACCACTGCCAGGCCGGGACCCTGGCCCCGATGGTCGGCTTCGGTGAAGAGGTCATGCGTCACGCACCATGAGGAGAGCGGTTCCGTCAGGTGTATCGGCCAAATGGACTTTTTCAAAGCCCGCTTTCTCATAGGCGCGGATCGCCCGGACGTTGGCTGGATCGGGATCGGTGATCACGCGTGGCGCGCCACCCGCCAGCGTGCGCTCGATGAACGCACGGATGAAGGCTGATCCATGGCCTTGGTCAACCAAGTCAGGCTCGCCGATGAACTGATCGATGCCGCGCGTGCCCGCTGGATGTTCGCCTAGTCCGTTGTCAGGCCAGACACGGGGATCGTAGCACTGGATGTAGGCGAACGGCCGATCGCCGATCGCAACGATATACTGGTCCATGGCTTCGACCTCGAGATCGCCGCTGACCAGCTCGAACTGCTCATATGTATCGCCCCACCATTGCACGACGTGCGACTGCCGGAGCCAGTGCAGCACCAGCGGCAGGTCGCCTGCGGTCATCGGACGAAATTGGTAGCTGCCTGCCGTCATGCGTTGCGGATCATCAGGAGCGCGGGACCATCGGGCGTGACGATTTCGCGTTGCGGGATAAATCCCGCCTTCTCGTAGGCGCGAATGGCGCGCGGATTATCCGGGCGGGGATCGATCACGATGCGCGGCACGCCGCCAAGGAAAAGCTGGTCAATGAAGGCGCGGACAAATGCCGATCCGTGACCCCGCCCGAGCATGTCGGCTTCGCCGATGAACTGGTCGAGACCGCGTGTACCCTCAGGCTGCGGCCCAAAACTCACGTGCCAGTCGCCGATCCGGTAGCACTGCAGATAGGCAAAGGGCCGGCCTTTGAGGCTGACGATGAACTGCGCCAGGTCGGGATGATCGAGGTCGCCGCCGACGAATTCGAGTGTCTCGGGGTCATGCCACCATTCGGCGACGTGCGGCTCGGTAAGCCAGCGCTGCACCAGCGGCATGTCGTCGGCGGCCATCGGCCGGAACAGGTAGGGCGGCGCTGTCACCGACGCTCCCTACAAGGTTTCGATGGTGACGTTGCGGTTGGTGTAGACGCAGATGTCGGCGGCGATGTCGAGCGAGCGGCGTACGATGGTCTCGGCATCCTTGTCGCTGTCGATCAGGGCGCGGGCGGCGGCCAGCGCATAATTGCCGCCGGAGCCGATTGCCATCACACCGGCCTCCGGTTCCAGCACGTCGCCGGTGCCGGTCAGCACCAACGAGACGTCCTTGTCGGCGACGATCATCATGGCTTCCAGCCGGCGCAGGTAACGGTCGGTGCGCCAGTCCTTGGCGAGCTCGACGGCGGCCCGGGTTAGCTGCCCCGGATATTGCTCGAGCTTGCTCTCCAGCCGCTCGAACAGGGTGAAGGCGTCGGCCGTGGCGCCGGCAAAGCCGCCGATGACGTCGCCCTTGCCGAGCTTGCGGACCTTCCTGGCGTTCGACTTGATGACGGTCTGGCCGATCGAGACCTGGCCGTCGCCGCCGATCACCACCTTGCCGCCTTTGCGGACCGTCAGGATCGTGGTGCCGTGCCAGACCGCCGGCTCTTGCGGGGATGCTTGCATAAGATACCTCGTGACTAGTGCCCACTTTCCGAAGTTCGCGCCCCGCCGCCGCACCGCGAACTTCGGAAAGCCATGGGCACTAGCAAACTTATTAATCTAGTGCCGCTTTTCGATTTGAAGTCCCTACCCGAATTCGCCGCTTGCGCTGTAGGGACTTCAAATCGGCGGCACTAGCCAGATTTAGGGGTTCGCGGC
>DATEJC010000654.1:0-8253 GCA_035278345.1 Bradyrhizobium sp.
CGGCGCGGCTTTGGGGGCCGCGGGGGCCTTCGGCGCCGCCTTGGGAGCCGCCGGAGCCGGAGCGCCGGGCGCCGGGGCCTGGGCATGGGCAGCGGAAACCATCAGCGAAGCCGACAAGGTGGTCGCCGCCAACAGGGCGAAAGCCCGCCCATGCGGCCGGACCAAGGCGGCCAAGATACGGAAATTCATTGCGGAAAACCCTTTCTGAAGCCAAGCGCCCGAACCGCTGCGGGCACCAATCCCTGCGCCGTTTTGGGCGGCTGTCTCTTAGCTAATTGAGGCGGTTGCGTGACAGGTTCCGCCGCCTTGATCAATTGCCCGCCTTCAATACAGCGGCGAGCGAAAAGATCAATGCCGACAAGCGTCTTGGGTCGGTGTCACGACCATGCGCGCCGGCCTATGGTAAAGCTTCGAGAGTGAGAATTTTCGAATCAAGTCCGCGCCGCAAGACACCCCTCCATCGGCGTGCAGGCGCCAGCTGTGCAGGTCTGTTGCTGCTCGCGGCTGCGTTCGCTCCAGACCGGGTGGCCGCGGCGGAGACCCACGCCATCGCCATGCATGGCGCGCCGAAGCTGCAGGCCGACTACACTCATATGCCCTATGCCAATCCCGATGCGCCCAAGGGCGGCCGGATCGTCTGGGGGCTCTCGGGAACGTTCGACAGCCTCAACCCGCTGATCGTGCGCGGGCTCGCCGTGCAGCAAATCCGCGGCTATGTCATCGAGAGCCTGATGGCGCGCGGCAATGACGAGGCCTTTACGCTCTATGGCTTGCTGGCGAAGACCGTCGAGACCGACGATGCCAGGACGTTCGTCACCTTCCGCCTCGATCCTCGCGCACGTTTTTCCGATGGCAAGCCCGTCATTGCGGACGACGTGCTGTTCTCCTGGGCACTGTTGCGCGACAAGGGCCGGCCCAACCATCGCCAGTACTACGGCAAGGTCGCCAAGGCCGAGGCGCTCGATCCGCTCACCGTGCGGTTTGATCTCTCCGGGGCCAACGACCGCGAACTGCCGCTGATCCTCGGCCTGATGCCGGTGCTGCCCCGCCATGCCGTCGATCCCGTGACGTTCGAGGAAACCTCCATGACCGCCCCGATCGGATCCGGACCCTACCGCGTCACCGCGGTGCGGCCGGGGGCCAGTGTCACGCTGACGCGGAACCCGGACTATTGGGGCCGCGATTTGCCGGCCAATCGCGGTCTGTGGAATTTCGACGAGGTCAGGTTCGACTTCTTTCGCGAGGCCAACGGCCAGTTCGAGGCATTCAAGCGTGGCCTCTACGATTTCCGTGTCGAGCACGAGCCGCTGCGCTGGCACGACGGTTACGACTTTCCCGCGGCTCGCGGCGGGGAACTGATCCGCGACATCATCAAGCCCGGGGTACCGCAGCCGTCCGAGTTTCTCGTGTTTAACACGCGCAAGCCTGTCTTTTCCGACATCCGCGTGCGCCGCGCACTGACGCTGCTGTTCGATTTCGAGTGGATCAATAAGAACTACTTCTTCAGCCTGTACGGACGGATTGCGGGCTTCTTCGCCGGCTCGGAACTCTCCGCCTATCAGCGTGCCCCCGACGAGCGCGAGCGCGAGCTGTTGAAGCCCTACGCCTCGCGTCTTGCGCCCGATGTTCTCGACGGCAGCTATCGCCTGCCCGTCACCGACGGATCGGGACGCGATCGCGCGACGCTGCGCAGTGCGCTCGCGCTGTTGTCCGAGGCGGGCTACGAACTCGACGGCACCGTGTTGCGGCAGCGCGCGACGAAAGCGCCCTTGACCTTCGAGATACTCGTGACCACGCGCGACCAGGAGCGCATTGCGCTCGCTTATCAGCGCGACCTCAAGCGCGCCGGCATCGAGGCCACCATTCGCGCCGTCGATCCCGTGCAGTTCGACCAGCGCCGGCTCGGCTACGAGTTTGACATGCTGCAGAACCGCTGGGACCAGTCGCTTTCGCCGGGCAACGAGCAGTCGTTTTACTGGGGCACCGAGGCCGCCGACATTCCCGGCACCCGTAATTATATGGGGGCGAAAGAACCGGCGATCGATGCGATGATTGCGGCGATTCTCGAGGCGCGGGAACGGCCGGCTTTCGTCTCGGCGGTGAGGGCGCTGGACCGCGTCCTGATCTCCGGCTTCTACGCTATCCCCCTGTTTAACGTGCCCGAGCAATGGATTGCCCGCTGGAATCGGATAGAAAGGCCTTCGACAACCGCGTTGACCGGCTATTTGCCGGAAACCTGGTGGCAGAAGGCGGATCAAAAGAAGGCCGTTCAGCAGAAGTGATGCCAACGAAACGATGCAGCCGACGTCCGTGACCCACCCCAACGCCTCGCCGACGCTCGACGTTCTCTTCCAGCGCATCCTGGCGCGGCAGCCGGATGCCGTGGCGCTGGTCGATCCCCTCAACAAGCAGCGCATCACCGGTCAGGCGCCGAAACGTCTCACCTTCGCGCAGGCCGACCGCGCCATTTCGGCGCTGGCGGCGCACTTCATCGAATCCGGTCTGCCGGCCAATTCGGTCATTGCGGTGCAATTGCCGAACACGATCGAGTTCGCGCTCACGGCGTTGGCCGCCCATCGCGCGGGTCTCGTGGTCGCCGCGCTTCCCCTGCTCTGGCGCCAGGCCGAGTTGACCGTCGCGCTCAACCGAACCGGTGCGCGGGCGGTGGTCACCGCAAGCCGGATCGACGGCGTTTCGCACGCCGACATCGCGATGAACGCGGCGGCGGAATGTTTCTCGATCCGCCATGTCTGCGGGTTTGGCGACGACCTGCCGGAAGGGATGGCCTCGCTCGATCATGCCATTGCAGCGGAATCGCGCACCACGCGCGCGGTAGTGCAGGACGGCCGCAAGGCCGCGCTGGTTTCCTTCGATGTGACGTCAGAAGGTTTCCGTGCCGTGCCGCGCACCCATCTCAGTTTGATCGCCGGCGGACTTGCGCTGTCGCTGGAAAGCGACGTGCCGCAGGGCGCTACGATCATGTCCGCATTTACGCCGTGCTCGTTTGCGGGCGTCGCATCATCGCTGGCGATGTGGCTTCTGACTGGCGGAACGCTGGCGCTGCACCATCCTTTCGACAGCGACGTGCTCGAGCGGCAGATCGTCGAGGCTTCCTGCGACACGCTGGTGGTGCCGGCCCAGCTCGCCTTGCGGCTCGACGAGATGGATATCACCGCGCAGATGCCTGGTCTGCGCAACGTGATCGGGCTCTGGCGCGCGCCGGAACAGGTCGCTTCCAGCGCGTCATGGAACACGAAAACCGCCGGTATGACCGACGTCTATGTGTTCGGCGAGGCCGGCATGTTCGGCGCGCGCCGCGGCGAGGATGGCGCACCCGCCGTCATCAACCCCGGACCGCATGGCGCGCCGCGCGAACTGCCGGGATCGTCGATCGCAGGGGAAATCCTGCTCACCCCGCGCGGCACGCTGGGCTTGCGCGGTCCCATGGTGACGATCGCCGCCTATGCGCCGCCGCCTCCGCCGAGCGACTCGCTGAGCTCTGCGCCGCCGCGCGACTATGTCGATACCGACTATGCGGCCCGTCTCAACCGCACCACGGGCGCGATCAACATCACCGCGCCCCCCTCCGGCATCATGGCGGTCGGTGGCTACCGCTTCCTCGCCCAGGATCTGCAGGAATGGGCCAAACGCCTTGGCCAAGGGGCGCTGCTCACCGCGCTGCCGGATCGCATGAGCGGCCACCGGCTCGCAGGCCGCGCTCCCGACAATTCCCGCGCTCGCGAAGCGCTTTCAGAGTTGGGGCTTAACCCGTTGATGGTGGAAGCTTTTCGCGATCGCTCCAGCGCCGCCTGAGGGAAATCCGCTGGGGCACGTTGACCTCGCATTAAGCCTGCAAACCTAGGATCGCGGCCTGGTTTCACAGGTTGCGCGATCCCGATGTCCCAGCAAGGCCCGATCCTCATCGTCTCGACCGGCAAACGGCCGTCATTCGCGGCGGCGCTGGATGAAACAAAACTGTTTCCCGTCATCGATGCCGATTGGGCGGATGCCGCGCGCGCCATCGATCAGTTGCGTCCCGGCGCGGTTCTGGTTTCGGGCTTCGGGATCGACAAGCCCGCCTTCGAAGCGCTGGCAGGGCAGATCAGCGCCCGGGAGCCTTATCTGCCGCTTGTCGTCGTCGATCCCACAACGAAACTGCCCGACAATGCGATGCCGTTTGCCTACGGCGATGATCATCCCGAACGTTTGTTGGCGCGGATCAGCGCTGCATTACGGGTACGGTCGCTACATGCCACGGTCATGCGCCGGCTCGATCCGCCGCGGCGCGTGGCGATCTCCGATATCGATCCCGCTCGCGATGCGACGGTGCTGCTGATCGGCCGCGGCGGCCCCTACCCTGCTCTTTCGGTGGCGCTTGGTGAGCGAATGGGGCTCGTCGGCGCGCTCAGCATCGAGGCCGCCGCAAAGCATCTCGGCAGCCGTGACATCGATGGCATCGTGCTCTCCGACGGCTTCACTCCGCGCGTGGTAGACGCGTTCCTCATCGTGCTGGCCGAGGATCCGCGTTTCCGCAACCTGCCCATTGTCGTAACCTCGGGCAGCGTCAAGGCGACTTACGAACTCGCCAATCTTGAAATCGTTGCAGCTGATCCGGCGCGCGTCGCCGCCTCGATCTTGCCGATGGTGCGGCAGCATGCGTTCGAGGTGCATCTGAGCCGGACGCTCCGCTCGATCGACGCCAATGGCCTGATCGATGCCCGGACGGGCCTGTTGACCCGCCCTGCCTTCGAGCGCGACTTCGCGACCGCCGTCTACCAAAGCCAGTCGCGCGGCGGCGGGCTGTCGCTAGCGCGTTTCGCCTTCGACCCCGTGCATCCTCGGGCACAGTTCGACGGAGCCCGAATCATCAGCCGCCTGATGCGACAGAGCGATTTCGGCGTGGCGGAGGACGATGGTTCCGTCCTCGTCGTGTTCGCCGAGACGGATTTGCGCAACGCGCACATGATCGCGCGCCGCCTGTCGGCGGTGATGCGTCATACCAGCCATGGCAAGCGCGATACACGCGCAGAACCTGACGTCGCCGTGGCGACGCTGCTGCCGGGCGATTCCGCAAAGTCGCTGCTCGCGCGGCTTTGCGACGATGCCCGGCGCGCGGCTTCCTGAGCTTTCAGGGAACAAGCGTTTTCGTCCTGCATTGTAGAACACGATCGCTACACTGGAGGACACAATGAGGAAGATCGCACTGATCGCGGCATCCATTGCCGTGCTGGCTTCGCCTGCCCTGGCGCAGGACAAGACGACCACCGGCGCGGCGCCGGCCGACGCCAAATTCTCGACCGTCGGGAAGGACGAGATGTTCAGCTCGAAGCTGAAGGGCCTGAACGTCTATAACCAGAAAGACGAGAATGTCGGCGAGATCACCGATATCGCGCTCAAGAATAACCAGGTCGACGCACTGATCCTGTCGGTGGGCGGCTTCCTCGGTGTCGGCGAGCATTATGTTGCGGTGGCGCCCTCGTCGGTGAACATCCGGCACGATGCCAAGAACGACAAGTGGGTGGCGTCGATGAACACTACCAAGGAGGCGCTGAAGGCGGCGCCCGAGTTCAAGTACCCGAAGTAGGCGTCGCGTAGCGCTTGCGCGAAAGCAGCCGTCGGCGGCAACGCCGGCGGCCGGCTTTATCATGCCGCTTTCTTGCTCTCGGCGAGATTGGCGAGCTGGCGCAGGATTTCCGTGGTGCCGGCGAGCCGCTCTTCCGGCGTCTCCCAATCCTGGAAGAACACCACCTTCATATCCGGCCGCACCTTTGCGGCCTGCCCGTGCTGGCGGATGAAGGCGACCAGCCGCTCCGGCTGGGCAAAGCTGTTGTCGCGGAACGAAAGTACGGCGCCCTTCGGACCAGCATCGACCTTCTCGACATTGGCGCGCCGGCAATAGGCCTTGATGGCGGCGACCTTGAAGAGATAGCGCACTTCATCCGGCAGCACGCCAAAGCGATCGCGCATCTCCGCGGCGAAGTTGTCGATCTCCTCATCGGTGTCGAGATCGGCCAGCCGCCGGTACAGCGACAGCCGCACCGCGAGATCGCTGACGTAATCGTCGGGGATCAGCACCGGCATGCCGATGGTGATCTGCGGCGACCAGCGGTCGGCAGCGGGCTCGGCGACACCGGCCTTGAGGTTGACGATCGCCTCCTCCAGCATCGACTGGTACAGCTCGAAGCCCACTTCCTTGATGTGGCCGTGCTGCTCCTCGCCGAGCAGATTGCCGGCACCGCGGATGTCGAGGTCGTGGGAGGCGAGCTGGAAGCCGGCGCCGAGGTTTTCCAGCGACTGCAGCACTTTTAGCCGCCGCTCGGCCTGCGCGGTGATCTTCTGCTGTGCCGGCAGCGTGAACAGCGCATAGGCGCGCAGCTTGGAGCGCCCCACCCGGCCGCGCAGCTGATAGAGCTGGGCAAGGCCGAACATGTCCGCGCGGTGCACGATCAGCGTATTGGCATTGGGAATGTCGAGGCCGGACTCGATGATCGTGGTCGAGAGCAGGATGTCGTACTTGCCGTCGTAGAACGCCGACATGATGTCCTCGATCACGGTCGGGCCCATCTGGCCGTGCGCGACCGCAACCTTCATCTCCGGCACGTTCTTGTCGAGGAAGTCCTTGACGCCGGCGAGATCCTCGATCCGCGGCGCAACATAAAATGCCTGGCCACCACGATAGCGCTCGCGCAGAAGTGCTTCGCGGATCATCAGAGGATCGTGCGGGGCCACGAAGGTACGTACCGCCAGCCGGTCAACCGGGGGTGAAGCGATGATCGACAGCTCGCGGACCCCGGTCAGCGCCAGCTGCAGCGTGCGCGGAATGGGCGTTGCGGACAGCGTGAGCACGTGCACTTGCGCGCGCAGCTGCTTCAGGCGCTCCTTATGGCTGACGCCAAAGTGCTGCTCCTCGTCGATGATGAGCAGGCCGAGGTCGCGGAACTTGATCGACTTGCCGAGCAGCGCATGGGTGCCGACGACGATGTCGACCCCGCCCTCGGACAGGTCCTTCTTGACCTGGTTGAGCTGCTTGGCCGGGATCAGCCGCGAGGCCTGCGCGATGTTGACTGGGAAGCCGCGGAAGCGCTCGGCAAAGGTCTTGCTGTGCTGGCGCGCCAGCAGCGTGGTCGGCACGACCACAGCAACCTGCTTGCCGTCGAGCGCGGTTGCAAAAGCTGCGCGCAGCGCCACCTCGGTCTTGCCGAAGCCGACGTCGCCGCAGATCAGCCGGTCCATCGGACGGCCGTTTTCCAGGTCCTTCAGGGTGGCGTTGATTGCATTGAGCTGGTCCTCAGTCTCCTCGTACGGGAAACGCGCGCAGAACTCGTCATAGACATGCGGCTGCACCGGGAATTTCGGCGCCTCGTGCAGCATGCGCTCGGCGGCGATCTTGATCAGCTCGCCCGCGATCTCACGGATGCGGTTCTTCAGTTTCGCCTTGCGCGCCTGCCAGCCGCTGCCGCCAAGCCGGTCCAGTTCGACCTTGGTCTCATCCGAGCCGTAGCGCGACAGCAGCTCGATGTTCTCGACCGGCAGGAACAGCTTTGTCTCGTTGGCATAATGCAGCTCGAGGCAGTCGTGCGGCGCGCCGGAAACTTCCAGCGTCTGCAGGCCGATGAAGCGCCCGATGCCGTGATCGACATGGACGACGATGTCACCGGCGGTGAGGCTCGTGACCTCCGAGATGAAATTGTCGAGCTTGCGGCTTGCCTTGCGCGGGCGGACCAGTCGGTCGCCCAGAATGTCCTGCTCGCTGATGACGGCTACGTCGTCGGTCTCGAAGCCGGATTCCATGCCGAGCACGGCGAGCATCGCTTCGTTGCGCGGCGTTGCCTGCACCATGCGCCAGGTGTTCACGCTGGTGATGTTGGCGAGCTTGTGGTCGGCCAGCATGCTCGCCATGCGATCGCGCGAGCCTTCGCTCCACAGCGTGATCACGACCTTCTTGCGCTGGGCCTGCAGCGCCTGGACATGGGCGACCACAGCCTCGAACACGTTGACGGAAGCGTCCGCCCGCTCCGGCGTAAAATTGCGGCCCTGCCGCGCGCCCGCGTCGAAAACGTCGGTCGTGCCTTCCGGCACTGCAAATGGCGTCAGCCGCGCCAGCGCGGAGTCGTCAATCTGCCGCTTCCATTCCTCCTCGGTCAGATAGAGCCGGTCCGGCGGCAGCGGCTTGTAGATCGCGCCGCCCCCGGGGTGCTCCATCGCCTCGCGGCGCGCCTCGTAATAGTCGACGATCTGCTTGAAGCGCTCGCG
>DATEJC010000655.1:0-7140 GCA_035278345.1 Bradyrhizobium sp.
CATCAAGACCCACAAGAGCCCGATGCTGGCGCAGATGCAGGTCGCCGCCGGCGCCAGAGGCATCACCTGCCAGAAGATCGGCGAAGCCGAGGTGATGGCGGATGCCGGGATCGACGACATCCTGATCAGCTACAATCTGCTCGGCGATGAGAAGATGGCGCGCCTCGCCGCGCTGCAGGCCAAGGCGAACATGACGGTCGCCGCCGACAACGCCGTCGTTATTGCCGACCTGCCGAAGGCCGCCGCAGCATCCGGGCGCACGCTCAATGTCGTGGTGGAGTGCGATACCGGGCGCAAGCGCGCCGGTGTCGAGACGCCGGCCGAGGCGATTGCGCTGGCGCGCGAGATCGCAGGCTCGAAGGGGCTGAAGTTCGCAGGCTTCATGCTTTACCCGACCGAGACCGGCTGGGTTGAGGCACAAAAATTTTTCGACGAGGCGCTGGCCGGCGTCCGCGCCCATGGCCTCGACGCGAGCATGGTCTCGACCGGCGGCACGCCGAACATGAAGAATATCGGCAAGCTGAAAGGCGCCACCGAGCACCGGCCCGGCACCTACATCTACAACGACCGCATGCAGGTTGCGGCCGGCGTCGCCTCCTGGGACGACTGCGCCCTCAACATCTATGCCACCGTGGTCAGTCGTGCCGCGGCCGATCGCGGTATCCTCGATGCCGGCTCCAAGACGCTGACCTCAGATACCGGCGGCGGGCTCGACGGCCATGGCCTGATCCTCGAGCATCCTGAAGCCCGGATCGCGCGCTTTGCCGAGGAGCACGGCTTCCTCGACCTCACCCGCAGCAACACGCGGCCGAATGTCGGCGACGTCGTCCGCATCGTGCCCAACCATGTCTGCGTCGTCGTAAACATGATGGACGAAGTGGTGATGGTACGTGGCGAGGAGATCGTCGGCACGCTGCCGGTCGCAGCGCGTGGGAAGCTGCGCTAGCGCTCAAGCCATTTCAGCGCGCCTTTCCCGGCCGCAACGCCGGTCGCAAACGAGGCCTGCAACAAATAGCCGCCGGTCGGCGCTTCCCAGTCGAGCATCTCGCCCGCGGCGAAGATGCCGGACAGCCGGCGGATCATGTAATTGGGATCGAGTTCGTCGAAGGCGATGCCGCCCGCCGACGAAATCGCCCGCGCGATCGGCGCAACGCCGGTGAGCGAGATCGGCACAGCGTTGATAAGGCGCGCGAGATTGCCAGGCGGCATTGAAGCCAGCGACTGGCCGGAGGCCTTCGCGGCCTCCTGCAGCAGGCCGATGGCGACCGGCGACAGGTTCGCGGCCTTGCGCAGGAAGTTTGATAGCGACTGTTTGCCCTTGGGTGCGGACAGCTTTTTGGCCAGATCGTCCGGACCAAGATCGGGCCGCAGCCCGACGATCAGCGTCGCCTGCCCGTCGCGCAGGATCGCCTCGCGCAATTCGGCCGACAGCGCATAGATCGTACCGCCTTCGATCCCGCTGCGGGTGACGATGGCTTCGCCGCGTGCGGCATGTTGCCCGATCGTCAGCGATACCCCCTTCAGCGGTTGGCCCTCAAAGCGATCGCGGAAGATTTCCGACCACGCGACGGTGAAGCCGGAGTTGGCGGGCTTCAGCGGCGTGATCGCGACGCCCTTTGCAGCGAGGATGTCAGTCCAGCGGCCGTCCGAGCCAAGCCGCGGCCAGCTTGCGCCGCCCAGCGCCAGCACCGTTGCCGAAACCTCTACGACGTGCGGACCATCCGAGGTTTGAAACTGCAGCCGGCCCCGGTCGTCCCACCCGGTCCAGTGGTGACGGAACGCGAACCTGACGCCCTCGGCATCGAGCCGCCGCAGCCAGGCGCGCAGCAACGGAGAGGCCTTGAATGCCTTCGGAAACACGCGTCCGCTGCTGCCGACGAAAGTCGGCTGCCCTAACGTCTCGCACCAATCGCACAACGCCTGCGGCGGGAATGCTTCGATGGCGGGCGTGAGACGCGGTTTCGTCTCACGATAGCGCGAAAGAAACGCCGGCAGCGGCTCGCTGTGCGTGAGGTTGAGCCCGCCGCGGCCGGCCATCAGAAACTTGCGGCCGGCGGAGGGCATGGCGTCGTAGACGGTGACACGGGCGCCGCCCCGCGCCAGCACCTCGGCCGCCATCAGGCCGGCGGGACCGGCGCCGATGACGGCGACGTCGCTCAGAGTTTTACCCCGGCGCGCTTGGCGGCCTGGCCGACATATTTCTGCGTCTGCTCGAAAGCGCCTTCCAGCGCCCTGGCGGTCGACATGTCGGCGATCTCGTTGAAGTGCGCCGCGATCGCATCCGGCGTCCAGTCGGACGGCGGCAGGTTGATGCCTTCGGTCTCCATGATCTTGATCACGGCAAAGGAGCCTGCGCCGGCGCCCATGATGGTGCGGGTTGGCGCGTCCTCGCTGAGCAGATATTCCACGGCCGGCGTGATCGCCTCGGGGCGCATCAGTTCCAGCGCCTGCGGCGGCAGCAGCTCTTCGGTCATGCGGGTCGCCGCGGTCGGCGAAATCGTATTGATGCGGATGTTGTTCTTGCGGCCCTCCTGAGCGAGTACGTTCATCAGCCCGACGATGCCGGCTTTCGCCGCGCCGTAATTGGCCTGGCCAAAATTGCCGAACAGGCCGGAGGACGACGTCGTCAGCACGATGCGCCCGTAATTGCGCTCGCGCATGCCTTCCCACACCGCCTTGCAGCAATAGAAGGTGCCGACCAGATGTACGTCCAGCACCTTGGCAAAATCCTGGACTTCCATCTTGCCGAACGATTTGTCGCGCAGGATGCCGGCATTGGCGACCAACAGGTCGACACTGCCCCATTCCCTGGTGGCGCGATCCACCATCGCCCGTACTTGCGAGAAGTTGGAGACATCGGCGCCGTCGGCCATGGCGGTGCCGCCGGCTTTTCGGATCTCATCGACGACCGCTTCCGCGGGCGAGAGCGAGCCGCCGGTGCCGTCGCGCGCGCCGCCGAAATCGTTGACCACGACCTTGGCGCCGCGGCTGGCCAGCCCCAGCGCATGCGCGCGTCCCAGACCATTGCCTGCGCCGGTCACGATGGCGACGCGTCCGTCAAACCTGATAGTCATGCGTAGAAATCCCGCCTGTGAATTTTTCGCCGCTTTTTGAGCAGCCGGCAGCGGCCGGGTCAAGCCCGGTCGAAACGCACCAATCAGGCGAAGTAGATCAGCCCGAGCCAGTCGGCGACCAGCGCCGGCTTGTCTTCGCCCTCGATCTCGACGGTGACATTGGTGCGCGACTGCAATTCCGTCGGCTTGCGCAGCTTCGCTTCCTTCAGCACGAAACGGCCGCGCACGCGCGAGCCCGCCCGCACCGGCGACAGAAAGCGCAGCCTGTCGAAGCCGTAGTTCACGCCCATGGTCGTGCCCTGAATGACCGGCATCACCTCATAGGACATGATCGACAGCAGCGACATCGTGAGAAAACCGTGCGCCACGGTGTTGCCGAAGGCTGTCTCCTTTTTCGCCCGCTCGGGGTCGACGTGGATGAACTGGTGATCCTCGATCACATCGGCATAGACATTGATCCGGCTCTGGTCGATCAGGTGCCAGGACGATACGCCGACTTCCTTGCCCACCATCGCCTGGTAGGTCTCGAGCGGGACCGGCGGCTTCTTCCAGACTTCGTTCATTGCTGGTTTGTCTCCAGCCCGGCCGTGCGCACCATGGCAAGCTCGGGGAATTCCTCTTCGCGGAACTCAAGGCCCCGCAGCGCATCGTCTCGATTGTTGTCATGCTCGAGGCGGCGCAACTGCACGCGGCGGATTTTTCCCGAAATCGTCTTGGGGAGCTCCGTGACGAGTTCGAGCTTGCGAATGCGCTTGAACGGCGCAAGGCGCGTGTGCATGTGCTTGAAGATCGACAGCGCCGTCTCCGGAGAGCGCTCGACGCCCGATACGAGCAGCACGTATGCCTTCGGAATCGCTAATCGAATCGGATCGGGGCTTGGCACGACAGCGGCTTCCGCCACTTGCTCGTGTTCCAGGAGCACGCTCTCCAGCTCGAACGGGCTGATGCGGTAATCACTCGATTTGAAAACGTCATCGGAGCGGCCGACAAAGGTGAAATAGCCCTCGTCATCGACGAATACGACGTCGCCGCTGCGATAGAGAGCGCCTACCGCGCCGGAAAGTCTTCCGTCGTCGCCCTGATAGCCCTGCATAAGGCCGGCGGGCCTGCCGGCGACCAGCATCAGCGTCACCTCGCCCTCTTTGGTCTCGTTGCCGTCGTGATCGGTGATACGCACGTGATAGCCCGGCAGCGGGCGGCCCATCGAGCCGATCTTGACCTTCTGCCCCGGCGAGTTGCCGGCGAGCGCCGTGGTTTCGGTCTGGCCGTAGCCGTCGCGGATGGTGAGGCCCCAGGCCGCGCGCACCTGGTCGATCACCTCCGGATTGAGCGGCTCGCCCGCGCCGCAGACCTCGCGCAAGCTCACCTTGAAGTCGGACAGGTGCTCCTGGATGAACAGCCGCCATACGGTCGGCGGCGCGCACAGCGTGGTGACGCCGCAGCGGCCGATGATCGAAAGCAGCCCCTTCGCCTCGAAGCGCGGCTGGTTGACGATGAAGATCGTCGCACCGGCATTCCAGGGCGCAAAGAAGCAGCTCCAGGCGTGCTTGGCCCAGCCGGGCGAGGAGATGTTCAGATGGACATCGCCGGGCTGCAGTCCCAGCCAATACATGGTCGAGAGATGCCCGACCGGATAGCTGCGCATGCTGTGCCGCACGAGCTTTGGCTTCGCGGTCGTACCCGAGGTGAAATAGAGCAGCATCGGGTCGTCGGCGTTGGTCGGGCCGTCAGGCGCGAACGCGTCCGACGCTTTCGCCGCGTCCTCGAACGGCAGCCAGCCGTCCTTGCCGGTTCCGCCGATAGCAATGCGGACGAGCTTGTCGTCGCCGAGCCCTGCGAACTTCGCAACTTGATCCTGCGCGGCAACGACCGCCCTCGCCCGGCCGCGGTCAAGACGGTCGCGCAGTTCATCCGCCGTCAACAGCGTGGTGGCGGGGATCACGACCACGCCGAGCTTCATCGCCGCCAGCATGGTCTCCCACAGGGGCACGACATTGCCCAGCAGCAGCAACAAATGATCGCCGCGCTTCAGGCCCTGCGCGCGCAAAAAATTCGCCACGCGGTTCGAGCGCTCTGACAGTTCGGCAAACGTCAGCTTCGTCTCGCGGTCGCTGCCGGCATCGACGATCCATAGCGCGGCGCGGTCGCGGCTCTCGGGGTTGCGCGCCAGCTCCGCATCGAACCAGTCCAGCGCCCAGTTGAATGGCACTGGATCGGGCCAGCGGAAGCCCTTCACCGCCGCATCGTAGTCGGTGCGATGTCGTAGCAGAAAGGCGCGCGCTTCCTTGAAGGTGGTCATTAAGCTTTCCCGGCAAGGCCCCTAACGTGCTGGATAATTCCGGAAAAGTCGACCCCGCCGTTACCTTCGGCGTCAAAGGCCTTGTAGAGTTCCTGCGCGTGCTTGCCGAGCGGCGTCGCGGCCCCTGCGGCCTTCGCGGCGTCCTGCGCCAGCGTCAGATCCTTGACCATCAGTGCCGAGGCGAAGCCCGGCTTGTAATCATTGTTGGCGGGCGAGGTCGGAACCGGACCCGGGACCGGGCAATAGGTGGTCAGCGACCAGCACTGTCCCGACGAGGTCGAGGCGACGTCGAACAGCGCCTGATGCGACAGCCCGAGCTTTTCCGCAAGCGCAAAGGCTTCGCCCACAGCAATCATGGATATGCCGAGGATCATGTTGTTGCAGATTTTGGCCGCCTGTCCCGCACCGGCGCCGCCGCAATGCACGATCCTCTTGCCCATCTTCTCCAGCACGGGCTTGGCTGCCGCAAACGCCTTCTCGTCGCCGCCGCACATGAAGGTGAGCGTTGCACCCTTGGCGCCGCCGGTGCCGCCGGAGACCGGCGCATCGATCGAGCCCATGCCGTGCTTGGCAGCCAACGCATGCGCCTGTTTGGCGCTTTCGACGTCGATGGTGGAGCAATCGATGATCAGCGCGCCCTTCTTCATGGCGGGCACGACCTCGTTCCACACCGAGAGGACATGCTTGCCGGCCGGCAGCATGGTGATGACGGTGTCGGCGTCCTTTACGGTCGCCACCGAGCTCTCGCCGATCGCGGCGCCGTCGGCCTTGGCCTGATCGCGCGAGGCCGCCACCAGGTCGAACGCGGTGACCTTGTGGCCGGCCTTGACCAGATTGGCCGCCATCGGGCCGCCCATATTGCCGAGGCCGATGAATGCAATGTTTGCCATGTCGTGTTTCCTCCGGCTTCGCTTTCTTGATTTAAGGGAATTTCAGCTCGTCTGCGCCGATCTGCGCAAAGTACGGCGCGATCATCTCGGGCGTGACGTCCTCAATTCGCGGCGGCGACCATTTGGGATTGCGGTCCTTGTCGATGA
This sequence comes from Bradyrhizobium sp., assembly GCA_035278345.1. Classification (GTDB taxonomy): domain Bacteria; phylum Pseudomonadota; class Alphaproteobacteria; order Rhizobiales; family Xanthobacteraceae; genus Bradyrhizobium. The sequence continues at coordinate 6,411 of DATEJC010000655.1, forward strand.
CGGCAGCGCGGACGCCTTCGCGGAAATCATCGCTGGCGAATACCTGTAGCGCCGCGCGATATTCGCGGACCAGGCATTCTTCCAGTGACTTGGCCGTGCGCGCGAGGCGCAGGAGCTTCAGCGTCACCACCATGCCGCGCGGCGATTTTTCGGAGAGCGTCTTCAGCGTCGCCTGCGCCAGGTCGGAACCATCGCGCTGCAGAGCTGCGACGATATCCTGCATGCGATCATGGCCGAACCATCGGTCGATGTTCGTCTGCATTGCCGCAACGGGACCCGATTTCTCGCCCGTCGCGAAGCCATCGATCAGCTTTTTCACGTCGGCCGCGGTCGCGCCAGCGCGAACCCTAGTGAGCGCATCACGCAATGCCGGCCATTTGGCTGATGGCACGACAGCGTCGGCAAAGCCGGAGTAGATCGCATCGGGGCCGTTCATGGTCTGCCCGGTGAGGCCAAAATAGGTGCCGATCTCGCCCGGAGAATGCGACAGCAGCCAAGTGCCGCCGACATCAGGGAAGAAGCCGAGACCTACTTCGGGCATAGCGAGCTTGGTCTTCTCCGTCACCACGCGATGGCTAGAGTGTGCGGAAAGACCGACGCCGCCGCCCATGACGAGCCCGTCCATGAACGCGATGTATGGCTTTGGAAACTTCGCGATCCGGGCGTTCATGATGTATTCCTGGCGCCAGAATACCTTGCCGAGATCGCCGCCCGCCTTGGAGCTTTCCCA
>DATEJC010000656.1:0-6231 GCA_035278345.1 Bradyrhizobium sp.
TGGATACGGCCGAGTTGAGCAAGCGCCACCGTGAGGAAAATGTATGGAACACTGAATGAGGGGTTTGCCTCGACGGCGAGACTCGCGGCTCTGTATGCTTCCTCGAAACGCCCCGCGTGCAATTCAGCTACGGCAATGGCCATGTGAGCAATCAGCGTATCGAATGGACTGAGGTCGAGCGCACGCTTGGCCCGGTCGATGGCAAGCTCGGTCTCGCCCATCCAGGCATGAGCGAACGCACTGTTTCCGAGCGCGACGACATTTGAGTTGCTGATCGACAAGGCCCGTTCGAAGGTGTCGAACGCCGCCGCATAGTCCGCATCAACGAACCAGGTCACCAACGCAGCCATCCCGAGTGCGGTCGCGTCATCGCTTCGCATTGCGGCCCGCGCATGGCGGATGGCAGCGTGCCGATCCGCCTCCTCCTGTCCGTTGCGACTGAACCTGATCTGATAGCATCTCGACAGGTGTGCGTGCGCGGCCCAGTAGTCTGGCTCCAACTCCAGCGCCCTTTCGAGCAAAGGAATGGCTTCGCCCGCACCAACCGGCATCGTCGTGCGCATGGCAAAGAGCGCACGAAGAACGAGATCGTAGGCGTCGAGACTTTCCGGGCGCTCCCGTTTGACACGGCCGACTTCCGCTTTTCGAAGCGTAGGCTCGAGGGCGCCGATCAGGCTCATTGCGATGGCGTCTTGAACTTCGAACAAATCATCGAAGCGGCGGTCGTAACGCTCCGCCCAAATCGATCGACCGGTTTCAGCTTCGACAAGCCGTGCCGTAATTCTGATGCGGTTCTCCGCCTTGCGAACGGTTCCTTGGACGAGATAGCGACAGCCGAGGTCGCGTCCGACCTGAGCGTGGTCCGCCGCTTCGCTCCCGTACAAAAAGCTGGAATTGCTCCCGATCACCGACAAACCGCTGATACGCGACATTCCAGTGATGATGTCTTCGACAATCCCATCGGAAAAGTAATCCTGGGATGCGTCGCCGCTGAGATTGGCAAACCGAAGCACCGCAACAGTCGTGCCAGGCGTCCTGGCAGAGTTTGTCCTGGACGGAGCTGGGGCCGGCTCGACCGTGTCAATTCCAATCAGACGATACCCTCGGCCTGGCACCGTGACGACATAGCCTTGACCATCACTGCCACTCTCCAACGCTTTGCGCAGTGAGGAAACATGGACCTGGATCGCGTTTTCTTCGACGACACGACCGGGCCAAATCCTCTCCATAAGCCGGTCCTTTTCGACCACTTCACCTCGGGCGATTGCCAGTTCGCAAAGGATGTCGAGGGATCGGCTGGTGAGTTTCACGGGCTGTCCGGAATGCGTGAGTTCGCGTCGCCCCAGGTCGAGCTCAAATCGACCAAATCTGACCGGATCCTCAGCCACGATTTATGCCGCCCACGCCTGACATCAGAACTCTTCAGGTCCTGAAACAAGGACCTTGAGCGCAACAACAGCTAGGTCTCCAGCCTGCCAGCTCTTGGCTGCGCAGATGGAGGATCGAAATGCGCCACGCATATTTTGCACTCTGCGCCGTCTTATCCTTCACGCTGATTCTAGAGGGTAGGGAAGCTGCTTGTACAGAAGCGTGGCCCGCGCAAACCGTCAAAATTGTGACTCCGTTCCCGGCTGGGAGTGGCGGCGACGTCACGGCCCGTCCGTTCGCGGAACGGTTGGCGAAGCTCTGGGGAAAACCGGTGATCGTCGAAAACCGTCCGGGAGGGGACGGAATCGTGGCTGTAATGACGGTGCTCAATTCAAATGACGGTCACACGATTCTCTACACCAATGGCGGCCCGCTCACGAGCAACCAGCTCTCGCACGCCGGGAAGCTGCCGTATGACCCGGTGCACGACCTCCTCCCGATTTCCGCGGGTGCGGAGGTGTACGTGGCGCTGGGCGTGCCGGCTTCGCTTCCCGTCGCCAGCGTCGCCGAATTTCTCAAACTGGCCGGCTCACGACCTGGCGAACTCAATTGGAGCGGCACGCCGGGCAGCCTCGATTACCTCATGCCGGGTTTCTTCAGACACTCTCGCGTAGACCTCATCCGCGTACCGTATCGCGACGTGACATCCGCCATGCAGGACCTGTCGCAATCGCGACTCCAGCTTTATGTCGCCGCCATCGCAACACAGCTGCCGATGAAGCATGCAGGCCTCGTGAAGATTCTGGCGATCACCAACAGTGAGCGTGCGGCGAGCGTGCCCGACGTCCCGACTGCCCAGGAAGCAGGATATCCGGTTCTTCGCTATGAGGCGTTTCTTGGATTCTTCGCGCCTCGCTCCATGCCCGGCAATCTCCGCGAACACATAAGCACGGACATTCGCACAGTCAGCGCGGATGACGCCCTGCGCGCGAAGTTCAGGGACATGGGCATGAAGCTGCGCGTCACGACACCTTCCGAGCTGGCACAAATGGTAGCCGATGAGCGCGCGGCACTGAGCCGTCTGTCAGCCGAGCCCGGTTCCCGGCAAACAGACCGATAGGAGATCACAATGCTTCCAAACGGTGCAGAGCGCCTCCTGGAGATTGGTAGCGGCTATCGACGAGCGAAGGTCTTGTTAGCCGCCGTAGAGCTGGACTTGTTTTCGGTGCTCGCCTGCAAAGCACTCGACGCACCGGGTCTAGCAAGCCGACTTGGCATCAACACGCGCGGGGCACGGGACTTCTTCGATGCCCTGGTAGCGCTTCAACTGCTCTCGCGCGATTGCGACGGCCTGTATCACAATGCGCCCGACTGCGAGCAGTACCTTGATAAGGCGAAGCCAACCTATCTGGGAGCCAGCTTTCAGCAGTATAATCGGCGCGAGTACGCCCTGTGGGGTTCCTTGACCGATGCCCTGAGGACCGGCAAGCCGCCGGTCGAACTCGAGGGAAAAGATCACTTCAAGTCTCTCTATGAAGATCCTGCGCGCTTCCGCACCTTCGTTGATGCCATGACCTCAGGAAGCTTGCTGGCGGCGCAGGGCATCGCAGACCAGTTTCCATGGAATGAGTTCAGCAGCTTTTGTGACATTGGAACGGCGCAAGGCTGCTTGCCGGTTCAGGTCGCGCGGACCCATCCGCACCTAAGAGGCATTGGTTTCGATCTTGCTCCGCTGCAAGGCGCATTCGAGGCGTATGTGCGCCAAGCCGGATTTGATGATCGACTGCGGTTCACGAGTGGCGACTTCTTCAAGGATCGGCTGCCGGCGGCGGACGTGCTCGTTTTCGGGCGCGTCCTCCACAACTGGGATCTGAAAACCAAGAAGATGTTGCTGGAGAAGGCATATCAGGCTGTCCCTGTCGGCGGAGCGGTCGTGATCTATGACATGCTGATCGATGACAACCGATGTGCCGATGCGACCGGGCTTCTTTCATCCTTGAATATGTTGGTATGGACCGCAAACGGCTTCGGCTATACGGCGGCAGATTGTATGTCCTGGATGACCGAAGCCGGTTTCGCCGCGACCCGTGTCGAGAGGTTACCGGGCGGCAATTCAATGATTGTCGCGAGACGAGGCTGAGCCGCCGCTCCGAAACGGACCAAGGCGATCAGCGATTTTCTTCATTCGATGTTTGAGGAGAATAGATAGAACGTCATACGACCTCATGGAGAGGAAACCCACGCAGTGGGTGGTCTCGGACCATGAGGCCCCGAACCGCTACCCCACCATCCGCTCACGCCCGGCCCAGAAGCTTGCCTTCAGCACCTTCTTGTCGACCTTGCCGACGCCGGTCATCGGCAGCTGCTTGACGAACTCGATGTGCTTTGGCGCATGCGCGGAGCCCTTTTTGGCCTTCACCAGCGCGATCAGTTCCTCGGCATTCGGCCGCGCACCCTCGCGCGCGACGACGATCGCGGTGACCGCTTCGCCCCATTTCTCGTCGGGAACGCCGACCACGGCGCACATCGCGACATCGGCGTGCTGGGTAAGCACGTCCTCGACTTCGCGCGGGAAAATGTTGAAGCCGCCGGAGACGATCATGTCCTTCTTGCGGTCGAGGATGAACATGTAACCGCGCTCGTCGCGGCGGGCGATGTCGCCGGTGTGCAGCCAGCCGCTCTTCAGCGTCTCGGCCGTGGTCTCCGGCCGCTTCCAGTATTCCGCCATCACATGCGGCGCACGCACGCAGATCTCGCCGGCATCGCCCAGCGGCACCTCATGGTCGTTGTCGTCGAGGATTCTGACCTCGCACGCCGCGATCGGGAAGCCACAGGACAGGAACAGCTCCGGCGTTTTCGGGTTATGGTCGGCCTTGCGCAGCACGGACACGGGATAACATTCGGTCTGGCCATAGAGCTGCGAGAACACCGGCCCGATCCGCTCGATGCCCTCGACCAAGCGGGTCGGCGACATCGCGGAGGCGCCGTATAGCAACAGCTCGAGCGAGGACAGATCGGTCTTCGCAAGCTGCGGATGGTCGAGCAGCACATAGATCATGGTCGGCACCAGCAGCGTGAAATTGATGCGCTCGCGCTGGATGGTGGAAAGCACCGCCTCGGGGTCGAAGCCCTTCAGCATGTGCACGGTGCCGCCGCGCATCAGCGTCGGCAGCACCTTGGTGCCGGCGACATGACTGATCGGCGCCACTGTAAGATAACTCGGCGTGTCCGGGATTTCGAAGTCGGCGAGGATGGCGTTGGCAAAGCCGGAAAGCTGGTGGTGATAACGCAGCGCGCCCTTGGATTTGCCCGTGGTGCCGCCGGTGTAGCTCAGTCCTGCGAGATCATCGGGCCCGGCAAGGCAGCGCGCCGTGGCGCTCCCTGCGGCGTCCACCGCCTGCAGGAGGTCGGCGCCGTAGCCGGCCGGGCCGAGCGTGTACACCATCTTGAGGCCCTTGGCCCTGGCAGCGAGATCGCCGCCGCGGTCGCGGAACGTCACCGCATCCACGATCAGCATCTCGGCTTCGGAATCCTCCAGCTGAAACAACTGGTCGTCGAGCGAGCCCATTGGATGCAGCGCCGTGGTCGCCAGCCGCGACAGCCCCGCCGCAGCGCCCGCGCACCAGGCGTCGGCGCGGTTGGCGGTGAGCAGGGCGACGCGAGCGCCCGGCGCAAAGCCGAGCTTTGCAAACATGCCCTGCATCCGCCCGATCAGTTCGATCGCGGCCCGGTACGTCATGGTGCCGCCGGGCCACGAGAACGCCGTGCGCGAGGGATAGCGCGCCAGCGCCCGCAAGGTCTGTTCGCCAACCACCGGATTTGCGTAGAGCGGATTGCTCATGGGTTTTCTCCCTTGCGGCTCTTTGTGTTGGACATGCGATCATGCCAATGTTTGCCGGCAACGCTAGCAAGGGCTCACCTTTTTGCAAACAGCCGATCCACTCGCGCGCTTTCGCGATCGTCTCGCGCTTCCGCTGATCGCGGCGCCCATGTTCCTCGTGTCAGGCGTGGAGCTTGTGGTGGCCGCCTGCCGTAACGGAGTGATCGGCTCGTTTCCGACAGTGAATTGCCGCGAGACGGAACAGCTCGATGCCTGGCTGACCGAGATCGGCGAGCGGCTGCGTCGCCATGCCGACGAAAACGGCAAGAGACCCGCGCCGGTCTGCCCGAACCTGATCGTGCATCGCTCCAATGCGCGGCTCGAAGAGGACGTGAAGACCCTGCTGCGTCATAGGCCGGAGATGGTGATCACCTCCGTCGGCTCGCCGGCGCCGGTCCTCAAGCCGCTGCACGATGCCGGCACGCTTGTCTTTGCCGACGTCGCCAGCATCCGCCACGCCGAGCGCGCAGTCGCGGTGGGCGCCGATGGCCTCGTGCTGCTCACTGCCGGCGCCGGTGGCCAGACCGGCTGGCTCAACCCCTTCGTGTTCGTGCGCGCGGTGCGCGCCTTCTTCAACGGTCCCATCGTCCTCGCTGGCGGCATCGGCGATGGCCATGCGCTGCGCGCCGCCGAAGCGCTCGGCTGCAATCTCGCCTATATGGGCACCAAATTCATCGCAACCCGCGAGAGCATGGCGGACGCAAGGTATAAGGAGATGCTGGTCGGCAGCAGCGCCGACGACATTTTGCTGACCACCGCCTTCACGGGGCTACAGACCAACATGCTGCGCCCCTCGATCGAAGCCGCTGGCCTCGACCCCGACAATCTGCCTTCCCGCGGCACCATCGACATCGGCAAGGACATCGACATCGGCGCCCGCGAAAACCGCCCGAAACGCTGGCGCGACATCTGGAGTGCGGGGCATGCCGTCTCGGGCGTCGGTGCCGTGCTGTCGGTGAATGATCTGGTGGCGCGCACGCGCG
>DATEJC010000657.1:0-7267 GCA_035278345.1 Bradyrhizobium sp.
AACCCGATCGAATATCAACAAGAGGGAGATGTCACCCTTGAGATAACTTTCCCAGAGGACAACTTCCTTGCTGGAAAGCCTGTTCTGCCAACGCTCACAGATATGGCTCAAGCCGTCAGCGAAGCGGTCGAGCTTTTCCGCAAAACCTTCCTCTAGTACCAGCCTGTCACGCTCGGCGCTCTTAACATCATGAGGGTGCTTTGTCATGTATATAATCCCCTCTAAATGTCAAGAAGGTTCCGGCCCTTCATTCCCGCAGCGACTCGATCTCGCGCGCGAGATCGTCGCCGCGCCGTTCGTCGATCGCGATGCGTTCGAGCACGGCAATACGCTTGCGAAGCTTTTCGACCTGCTGCTCCAGTTCTTTCTCGCGGGCGGGGTTGCCGGTGCGGTGATGGCCTAGCGCGCGATATTTCTGGGCGCGCAGCCAGGTGATGCTGGCGATGGCGAAAAGAACGACGACGGCGGTCCAGAAACTCATGGTGCGATTACCTTTCGCGCATCGCTATCGTGTGGGGGTAGCTCATTTTCGGTTCACGGTCCGCGCGGTCAGTTCACGCGCTTGTCCGCCTCGGACGCGCGGCTTGCTTCGACTTCGCGTTTGTCGCGCAAGGCCTCGATCTGAAGCGCTGTGTCATAGCCGGCATCGGTGATGATCCGTTCGAGCACGCGTACGCGCTCCTCCAGCCGGGCGTTGCTCGTCGCATATTGCGCTGCCTTCTCGGCGGTCGCCTCAAGCTCCATCCGGATCACGTCCTTTCGGTGCTTCGTCCAGATCGCGACGATCGGGATGGCGAGCGCCATCATCGGAATGAGATAGGCAAAGTCGAACATGTGCGTGGCCCCTCGTCCGGAACAATGGTCAGCGCAGGCTTTCGATCTCGGCCGCGAGGCGCGAGTTGCTGCTGGTGTAGTGCGCTTCCAGGTCGGCGACGCGGCGATCCATGTCGGTGATTTCCGAGCGCAGGCGCGTCGAGCGGCCCTGGCGGGCGCGGCGGCGCTCCATGCGGTGCGGCAGGCGCTCTTCCTCTTCGGGGCTGTAGAGATAGTTGGGGCGCTTGTCCGCGAGTAGGGCTACGGCGATGTAGAGCGGGATCGTGATGAACGAGACCCAAAAAGTCAGGAATACGGCCGCGATCCGAATCCAGAGAGCGTCGACCCCGGTGTAGTCGGCAATGCCCGCGCAGACGCCCGCGAGCTTGGCATTCGACTTGTCGAGATAGAATTGTCCGCGTGACACTGGTTTTTCCTTCCCTCAGGTGTGTCCCAAATTCCCGGTCATGTGCCCATCGCGGGCGAGGCGCGCTCCGGGATCATAGCGGCGCCCCGCTGATTATTCCGGTCGATCTTCGCCCTGCTTGCCGGAGGCCATCGAGCGTTTCATTTCGGCAAGTTCGGCCTCGATCCTGTCGCCATCGGCAAGCGCGGCGATTTCCTCGGCGAGCGTCGGCTGGCGGCGGTCGGCAAGGTTCATCGCCTCGGCCCGGCCCTCGGCATAATCGACGCGCCGCTCGAGCTGGTCGAACCGGGCCATCGCCTCGTCCACGCGCTCGCTCGACAGCAAGGTGCGCAGTTTGACCCTGTTTTCGGCGCTCTGCAAGCGCGCAGCGATGGAGCTCTGCCGGCTGCGGGCTTCGCGCAGGCGGCTCTGCAGGTTTTCGATGTCTTCCTCGTAGGCGCGCAGGGCGTCGTCGAGCACCAGGATCTCCTCGCGAAGCTGCGCGGCCATGTCGGCGGCCTTCTTCCTTTCGAGCAGCGCGGCGCGGGCCAGGTCCTCGCGGTCCTTGCTGAGCGCCAGCTGCGCCTTCTCCGACCAGTCCTCCTGCAGCTTGTCGAGCTTGGCGACATGGCGGCGCAGTTCCTTCTGGTCGGCAATGGTGCGCGCGCTGGAGGTGCGCACTTCGACCAGCGTCTCCTCCATCTCGAGGATGATCAGGCGGATCATCTTGGCCGGATCCTCGGCCTTGTCGAGCATGTCGTTGAAGTTCGCTGCGATGATGTCGCGCGTGCGGGAGAAGATACCCATCCTGACGTTTCCTCTTATGTAGGCCGGGCCGAAGTTCTGCGCCTTGCCGTTGCGACCGTCACTATCCTGTCCGGGCGCGCGATGCCGGCCCGGATTCTGAAGCAATTCGATTTGCGCGTCGAGCCTGCTCATTGCAGCGGAACCCCGCAGACGGCGGCCGCGGCATGGGCCCTGGCGGCGCCGAACTGGTCGGACATGACCACCAGGTTGAGCGTTCCCATTGCCAGGACGCTGGCGATGATCGCCCAGTCGAGCTTGCTGCGGACGGGCGGCTCCTTTGGCTGGCGATGGAGGCGCTCCGTGCTGGCGATGGTAATCGACATGGTGTGTTCCCTCCGCTTGCGATGTTCCGCGGTACACCGCCGTTTCAGCAAGAGGTGTGCCAGTTTGAACAGATGGCGGAATCGCGGGCCTTTTCAGGAATATCAGGGCGAAATTCGGTGAGTGGATTGCCAACATGCGGGAATTTTCGCTAACAGTTGGGAATGGATCGCGATGTGCAGTTCATCGGTCAGTCAACCGCCTTTCTCGACGCGGTGGAGCGGGCGAGCCGGGCCGCCGCCATCAGTCGTCCGGTGCTCGTGATCGGGGAACGCGGCACCGGCAAGGAACTGGTCGCGCAGCGGCTCCACCGCCTCTCGCCCCGCTGGGACGAGCCGCTTGTCACCATGAATTGCGCCGCCCTGCCCGAAACGCTGATCGAAGCCGAACTCTTCGGGCATGAGGCGGGCGCATTCACCGGCGCCATGCTGGCGCGGGCCGGACGCTTCGAGGAGGCCGACAAGGGCACGCTGTTCCTCGACGAACTTGGTACGCTATCGATGGCGGCGCAGGAGCGGCTGCTGCGCGCGGTCGAACATGGGGAGGTCACGCGCATCGGGTCCTCGCATCCTGTCTCGGTCGACGTGCGGATCGTCGCGGCGACCAATGCCGATCTGCCCGCCATGGCGCGCGAGGGCAGGTTCCGCGCCGACCTGCTCGACCGGCTGAGTTTCGAGGTCATCACCCTGCCGCCGCTGCGGGCGCGCGAAGGCGATGTGGCGGAGCTCGCCGACTATTACGGGCGGCGGATGGCGGCCGAACTCGAGTGGAGCGGCTGGCCCGGCTTCGCCGCCCCGGCACTGGATGCGCTTGAGGCGTACCGCTGGCCCGGCAATGTGCGCGAGCTGCGCAATGTCGTCGAACGGGCCGTCTATCGCTGGGACAGGGAGGATGAACCGATCGCGGAGATCGTCTTCGATCCGTTCCGGAGTTTGTCGATGTGCGATGGCTCCGAACCGGAGCCGAATGTGCCGGAAGATCCTGTCGAGCCGCCTGGCGCATCGACAGGCGGAACGCATGTCGGTGATCTGAGGTCAGCCGTCGATGCCTATGAACGAGGTCTCATCGCCGGCGCGTTGGAACGGCATCGCTGGAACCAGCGCCGCGCCGCGGCTGCGCTGGGCCTCACCTACGACCAGCTCAGGCACTGCATAAGAAAGCACCGGCTGAGAGCGGCGGTTTAGCGGCGCCCCTTCGCATTGGGAAAACCCAACTTCCGTCGCCCCGCTTTCGCGGGGACGACGAAACTCGGGCCGAAACGGACAAGCGCCAAACAAGTTCAGGATGACGGGCAGGGCGCGCAAGTGAAGCGAACTCGGCGCCCAATTCGCCCCCTTGCCTTTTACGGACAATGCGCCTATCTGCGCCTGATCCCGACATTGGTGAAACAAGGTTCGGGCTGGCGCCGGAAGGGGCCGGCGCGGGACCGCGTTGCATCGGTGGCATGTGACGGGATCACACTTTTTCCGCGGAGCTGGATTTGGCTGATATCGCGCGCATTACCCAAGTCATCGAGCCGGAGGTGAAGGCCCTCGGTTTCGATCTCGTGCGCGTGAAGATCTTCGGCAAGAGCGAAGTCGGCGACGACGAGATCGCGCTGCAGGTCATGGCCGAGAATCCGCAGACCGGTCAGCTCGTCCTCGACGACTGCGTGACGCTTTCGCACCGCATTTCCGACCGTATCGACGCGCTTGAGGAAGCCGGCGAGATCCTGATCGATGAGGCCTATCGCCTTGAAGTCAGCTCGCCGGGAATCGATCGCCCGCTCACCCGCCCGCAGGATTACGCGAACTGGGCCGGGCACGAGGCGAAGATCAATCTCACTGTGCCGATTGACGGCAACCGCAAGGCGCTCCATGGCGAGCTCGTCGGCCTCGACGGCGGCATGGTGCAGTTCGAAGACAAGAAGTCCGGCCGCGTGGCTTTCCCGCTGGCCGATGTCCATTCCGCTCGGCTGGTCCTGACCGACAAGCTGATAGCAGCAACCCGCCCGCTCGATGTGAGCGGCGCCGACGAGATTCTCGAGGAACAGGAAGACTAAGCCATGGCCAGTGCGATTTCCGCCAACCGCGCCGAGCTGCTTGCGATCGCCAACTCGGTCGCTTCGGAGAAGATGATCGACAAGGCGATCGTCATCGAGGCGATGGAAGAAGCCATCCAGAAGTCGGCGCGCAACCGCTACGGTGCGGAGAACGACATCCGTGCCAAGCTGGATCCGCGCACCGGCGACCTGCGCCTGTGGCGCGTCGTCGAGGTGGTCGAGCATGTGGAGGACTACTTCAAGCAGGTGGACCTGAAGCAGGCGGAGAAGCTGCAGAAGGACGCGAAGATCGGTGACTTCATCGTCGACCCGCTGCCGCCGGTGGACCTTGGCCGTATCGATGCGCAGTCGGCCAAGCAGGTGATCTTCCAGAAGGTTCGCGACGCCGAGCGCGAGCGCCAGTACGAGGAATTCAAGGATCGCGTCGGGGAGATCATCACCGGCGTCATCAAGTCGGTCGAGTTCGGCCATGTGATCGTGAACCTCGGCCGCGCCGAGGGCGTGATCCGCCGCGACCAGCAGATCCCGCGCGAAGCCGCCCGCGTGGGCGAGCGCGTGCGCGCCATCGTCCTTCGCGTGGAGCGCCAGAATCGCGGCCCGCAGATCTTCCTCTCCCGCGCGCACCCGGAGTTCATGAAGAAGCTCTTCGCGCAGGAAGTGCCCGAGATCTACGACGGCATCATCGAGATCAAGGCCGCCGCCCGCGATCCGGGCAGCCGCGCCAAGATCGGCGTCATCAGCCACGATCACTCGATCGACCCGGTCGGCGCCTGCGTCGGCATGAAGGGCAGCCGCGTCCAGGCGGTGGTGCAGGAATTGCAGGGCGAGAAGATCGACATCATCCCCTGGAGCGAGGACACAGCCACCTTCGTCGTCAACGCCCTGCAGCCCGCGACCGTCAGCCGAGTCGTCATTGACGAGGAGGAAAGCCGCATCGAGGTGGTGGTGCCGGACGACCAGCTTTCACTGGCGATCGGCCGCCGGGGCCAGAACGTGCGCCTTGCTTCGCAGCTCACCGGCTCGCAGATCGACATCATGACCGAGGCGGAGGCTTCGGAAAAGCGCCAGAAGGAATTCACCGAGCGCTCCAAGATGTTCGAGGAAGAGCTGGATGTCGACGAGACGCTTTCGCAGCTGCTGGTGGCCGAAGGCTTCAGCGAACTGGAGGAAGTCGCCTACATCGAGATGAACGAGCTGGCCGCGATCGAGGGCTTCGACGAGGAACTGGCCGAGGAACTGCAGAGCCGCGCGGTCGAGGCGCTCGAGCGCCGCGAAGAGGCCTCGCGCGAGGAACGCCGTTCGCTTGGCGTCGAAGACGGGCTCGCTGAGCTGCCGCACCTGACCGAAGCCATGCTGGTCACGCTCGGCAAGGCAGGCATCAAGACGCTCGACGACCTGGCAGATCTCGCCACTGACGAGCTCATTGCCAAGAAGCGTTCGGAACAGCGCCGCCGCGACGGCTCGGTGAACCGCCGTGCGCGCGAAGAGGACAAGGGTGGCGTGCTCGGCGAGTACGGCCTGACCGAAGAGCAGGGCAACGAGATCATCATGGCTGCCCGCGCCCACTGGTTCGACGACGAACCTCAAACCGAGGAGGCCGCCGATGCGGAATCCTCGCAATGAGCGCGTAAGCTCCGACATCGACGGCCCCGGCCCGGAAAGGACCTGCATTCTTTCCGGCGGGAAGGCTGCGCGGGACCAGCTCCTGCGTCTGGCGATTTCGCCGGAAGGGCTGGTCCTGCCTGACGTTCATGCGCGTGCCCCCGGGCGCGGCGCATGGATCGGCGTGTCGCGCGGTGCCCTTGAAAATGCGCTCGCGAAGAACAAGCTTAAGGGGGCGCTGGCGCGCGCTTTCAAGGGAGCGCCGCTTTCCATCCCCGAAGACCTCGCCGACAGGGCCGAACAGGCGCTGACCCGCGCTTTCACCGAGCGGCTGGGTCTCGAACTGAAATCGGGCAAACTGCTCCTCGGCTCCGACCGTATCGCGCAGAACGCGCGGGAGGGCAGGGTCGAATGGCTCGGCCATGCTGCCGACGCGAGCGAAGACGGCTCGCGCAAGCTGGATCAGGCCTGGCGGGTGGGGACCGGGGCGGAAGGGACCGGTCTGAAAGGCACGCGCTTGCCACTGGACCGGGAGACGCTGTCTGTGGCATTGGGCCGCGACAACGTCGTTCACCTGGCGCTGATCGATCGTGGAGCGGCCGAGCGAGTCGCCTCACTGCTGCAGCGCCTCCTGCATTTTCAGGGGCAGGCCGATACGGACGCGGCCGGTATGGATGATGATAACAGGCAGGCTCCGGCCGCGCCTGCGATACCCGATCAAGGTCGGGCACAAGCGAATTGAGATTGAAGGGCACGACGAGACTTATGAGCGAGACCGACAACAAACCGACCCTGGGCCGCAAGCCGCTTGGGCTTAAGCGCTCGGTGGAAGCGGGTGAGGTCAAGCAGACCTTCAGCCACGGCCGCACCAACAAGGTGGTGGTCGAAGTGAAACGCCGGAAGCTGATCGGCAAGCCGGGGGCCGAAGCCGTTGTGGAGGCTCCGGCCCCCGCGCCCGCGCCCGCTCCGCAGCAAGCAGCGCCGCCTCCCGCGCCGAAGAAGCCGGCCGCGCCGGCGGGTGAGACGCCGCAGGAACGCGTCGCGCGTCTCCAGCGCGAGGCAGAGGAAGAGCGCCTGCGGATGGCCGAGGAAGCCCGTCGCCGCGAGCAGGACGAACGGCTCAGGGCGATCGAGGAAGAGAAGCGCCGCGCCGAGGAAAACCGCCGCGCAGAGGAAGAAGCCGCCGCTGCCCGGACCGAAGCCGTGGAAGCAAAGGCTCCGACAGTCGAGGAAGCACCCGCGCCGGCTGCCGAAACGCCCGTGGCCAAAGCCGCCGA
>DATEJC010000658.1:0-4174 GCA_035278345.1 Bradyrhizobium sp.
CGACGTCTTTGCGCTCGGCAAGGGCAAGAAGTGGAATTTCATGCACTCCAGCCTGTTCCTCGACTTCCTCGCGGGCAACCAGGAATACGAGTGCACGCCGTGGGGCATGCCCGCACGCAACATCTTTGGCTGGCAGAAGCCGTGCTATCTGCTCGGCGAAGGCTATGCGAAAACCTTCAACGAGCTGATGGAAACCACCGACTGGGATTCCTACGGCACCGGCAAGTATGAAAAGTGCGCCAACTGCATGGCGCATTGCGGCTACGAGCCCACCGCGGCCACCGCGGCGTTCAACAATCCGCTCAGGGCGGCCTGGGTGGCGCTGCGCGGCGTCAAGACCTCAGGTCCGATGGCGCCGGAGATCGACCTCTCCAGGCAGCGCCCGGCCCAGTACGTCTTCGCCGAGCAGGTGCAGAAGAAGCTGTCGGAAATCCGCCGCGACGAGGCGCTCGCCGCCCAGCAAAAGGGCGACAAGCTCGCCCAGGCGTCGACGGCCGCCTGATCCGGCAGCCGCTGTCAAAAACAAAAAGGCCCGAGCATCGCTCGGGCCTTTTTCGTTGCGTTGGAGAAACCTTAGGCGTTCGCGGTAGCGAAGCTCTCGCCGCCCCTCAGGAAGCCGCGGCAGCCGCGCAGCGAACGAAGCGCGACGTTGAAGTCGATGCCGGTTGACACCAGCGCCCGCAGCGAGCGTGGATTGCGCACTACGCCGCGCACGATGGTACGCACATCAATGTCGCCGTTCGGCTTGATGGCGCTCTGCGCCAGTGCCGGCAGCGCGCGGTGGGCGGGATCGCTGATCACGCGCAGCGCTGCAAAGGGGATGCCCGCGCTTGCGGCATAGGCGGCGGCGATATGGCTTTCCATGTCCACGGCGGCAGCGCCGGTTTCGGAATGCAGCGCGGCCTTGCAGGAACTCGCGGCAACCACCCGCTCGACGCCGGCCAGTCCCCCGCGCACCACGCGGCGGCGGCGGCGCGTCAGGCGGCTGCGTTTCAGCGCGGCGCTCGCGATCATCTCCTCGTTCAAGGCCATGTCAGCGAGGAATTTCGTATCGCCGGCCATCACTTCGGTCGCGACCACCACGTCGCCGGTCTTCAGCGATGGGTCGAGGCCGCCGGCCACGCCAAAGCTGACCACGCCCCGGAAAGTGGATGAATCGAGCGTAGCCAACAGCGCGCGAAGCTGCTGCGGATCGCTGGAACTGCAGATGACGATCATGCCGGGCCCGGCCGCAATGCGGGCCTCCTGCACCAATCCCGTTACAATCAGAACCGGCCGCGGATCAATCGAAGTTTCCCCCATCGACTGATTCACGGCGGCTCCCGCCGCCCCCCAAGTCACATTCCGACCCCTACCATCCTACTGTTCGTGCTACTCAAATTCCGGTATCGCGCCAATGCCCAAAGCGGAAAGAACTTCGAGTAGCCGTGATATCGCAAATAAAACACGCGCGGAAAACCCGTAGCGGTATAGCGCTGCTCATCCCACAGGCCTTTTTCCGTTTGTGTGCTTTTTAGGTACTCCACCCCCCTCACAACGGCCGGGTGTTCCACCTCGCCAACCGCCATCAATCCGAGCAAGGCCCATGCCGTTTGCGACGACGTGGACGGTGCCTGTTCATAGCCCTTGTAATCGAGGCGGTAGCTGACTGCGTCTTCCCCCCAGCCGCCGTCCCGATTTTGGACGGAGACTAGCCAATCTATGGCCTTCCGGACCATGGGGTCCTGGTGGTCTACCCCTGCGACATTTAGCGCACAGAGCACCGACCAGGTTCCATAAATGTAGTTCAGGCCCCAGCGGCCGTACCATGACCCCTCCGGCAGCTGGGTGCGGCGCAGATAGGCAATCCCGTCGGCCACCGCCTTGCTGCTTTTGGCGGTCTCGCCGAGCTGGGCCAGCATCGAGATACAGCGGGCGGTGACGTCCTCGGTCGGAGGATCGAGCAGTGCGCCGTGGTCCGAGAACGGGATGTTGTTGAGGTAGTATTCGAGGTTGTCGACGTCGAAGGCCGCCCAGCCGCCATCGCGGCTTTGCATGCCCTCGATCCATTCGCGGCCGCGGGCGATCGCAGCGTCGTATTCCCTGCTTCCAGCCTGACGCTGCGCGCGATCCATCGCCATGACCACGACGGCGGTGTCGTCGAGGTCAGGGTAGTGCGCGTTGTTGTACTGGAACGCCCAGCCGCCGGGCCGCGTGTCGGGTTTCTTCACCGCCCAGTCGCCCTTGAGGTCGAGTATCTGGCGCGGCTTCAGCCAGTCGAGGCCCTGCCTGGCTTTCGCCATCGCCTCCGCCCCGCCGACTTCCTCCAGCGCGTGACAGGTCAGCGCCGTGTCCCACACCGGCGAAACGCAGGGCTGGCAATAGGCCTCGTGCTCGCCGACCACGAGCAGCTTCTCGATGCCGCGGCGGGTGACCGCGCGCGGCGGAAAATTCTCGTCCCTGCCGAGTGCATCGTACATCATGACGATGTTGGCCATCGGCGGATAGATCGCGCCCATGCCGTCTTCGCCGTTCAGCCGCTCCTCGGTGAAGGCGAGCGCGCTCTCGATCGCGCGGGCGCGCAGCTTTTTCGGAAACAGCGGCTCGATTGCGCGCAGGATCTTGTCGAGACCGCGGAACAGCAGGAACCAGCCCCAGCTCTGGTGCGGTGCTTTCGACGTCATGCCGACGCGCTTCGGGTCCTGCAGGAACAATTCGTCGATGCCGACGCCCTTCGGATTCTTCGCGAGCGGCTTGAGTGCCGCCAGCACCATCAGCGGCACGATCGTGGTGCGTGCCCAGTAGGAGATCTTGTTGAGGTGGAACGGCGACCACATCGGCAGCAGCATGATCTCGATCGGCAGCACCGGCACCGCGCGCCATGTCACCACGCCAAAAAGCGCGAGCAGGAAGCGCGTGAACACGTTGCTGTAGGCGGCGCCGCCGCGAGCGCGGATCGCCTCGCGCGCTTTCACCATGTGCGGCGCGTCCACGGAATCGCCGATCATCTTCAATGCGAAATACGCCTTCACGCTGGCGCTCATGTCGAACGGGCCATCATGCACCAGCGGCCAGCCACCATGGGCGCCCTGGATGCGCCGCAGGTAGCTGGCGATCTTGGCTTCGAGCACGGTATCGACGGGCTCGCCAAGATAATGGCGCAGCAGGATGTATTCGGAAGGGATGGTGGCATCCGCTTCAAGCTCGAACACCCAGTGGCCGTCGGCCTGGCGATAGCCGAGCAACGCTTCGGTCGCCGAGGCGATGCTCCTTTCCAGCGCGGCAGAATCGACGACAGCGGTGGGGTTTGTGGAATGCATATTCACTGACTTACCTTTGTTCGCGCCCGGCCACGAAACGACGCCGCTCGCGCATGAAGGATTCAAGCGTTTGCCCTTCCCAGCACCAGGTCGGCGGCGCGGTCGCCCGACCGCACCGATCCTTCGATGGTTGCTGGTAATCCCGTAGCAGTCCAATCGCCTGCAAGGAACAGGTTTTTGTACGCCGTGACGGGGCCCGGCCGCAGCGCATTCTGCTCCGGGGTCGCCTCAAATGTGGCGCGGCGCTCGCGGACGATTTGCCACGGCGGCAATTCGCCGGAAACGCCACCGGCCTTGCAGACATCGCGCCAGATCGCCTGCGCCAGCTCCTCGCGCGGCATATCGACCAGGCGATCGCCATTGCTGATGGTGATCGAGAATCGCTGCGGGAAGGCGAACAGCCATTCCACGAGACCGCCGACCACGCCGAGGATCGGCACGGCATCGCGCGGCGGATCGACGCGGAAATGCGCATTGACGATGGCGCGGAATTTGGTCGGCGTCTTCAGGCCCGGCAGCAGGCTGGCGGCCGGCCGCGGCGGGACCGCGAGGATGACGGCGTCATCAGGTCCGATCGCGATCTTGTCGTCGCCGAAATTGAGCTCGTTGACGCGATCCCCGGAGCTCGCAAGCGCGCGCAGTTCATGGCTGAGGCGCACGCTGGCGCCGCGGCCCTCCAGCAGCTTGACGGCGGGCTCGATCAGCACGGAGCTGAGTCCATCGCGCGCGATCAGCGGACGGCAAGCTTGCCCACCGGCGAGAAGCGTTTCCCGCACAATGGCGCCGGCGAGGCCTGCCGAGCCTTCCGGCGGATCGCAGTTGAGCGCGGCGAGCAACAGCGGCTGCACCAGACGCTGATACAGTGTGCCGTCGCA
>DATEJC010000659.1:0-8350 GCA_035278345.1 Bradyrhizobium sp.
CCGCGATGCGCCGCCGAATTTCGGGCAGGTCGAGCGGGCGCTGCCCAAGGCTCACAAATTGTTTCCGCTGGGCGAACCGGTCGAGGCCAAGCCGTGGAAGGGCGCGCGGCCGTGCCTGCCGGACATGCTGCCCGTAATCGGGCGGGCGCCGCGCCATCCCGGGCTGTGGTTCGACTTCGGCCACCAACACCATGGCTTTACGCTGGGACCCGCGACCGGCCGGCTGCTGGCGGAATTGATGACGGGGGAGAGCCCATTCGCCGATCCCACGCCCTTTGCCGTGGAACGGTTCGGCTGACCATGACCGCGGCGGCTGCCGCCACGGTTCCCGGGCCGCTTGCATCGCAGCACCGGTCGCGGCGATACTGAAACGGGCGCTGACTCGGTTAGGAGCGGACATGAAGGTTAACATCGAGATCGATTGCACGCCGGTCGAGGCGCGCCAGTTCTTCGGCCTGCCGGACGTCGTGCCGATGCAGACGGCGATGATGGACAAGATGCAGCAGCAGCTGATGTCCAACATCGAAAAGGTCTCGCCGGAGTCACTCATGCAGACCTGGTTCAGCTTCGATCCGAAAATCGCCGAGCGCTTCCAGGAGATGTTCGTGGCGATGGCCGGTCTTGGCGCGCCAAAGAAGGACAAGAAATAATGACTGCGATGGAGGTGGACGTGCCGGAAGAGCAAGGGCTTCGTCCGCCGAGCTGGCTCCTGATGCTGGCCGAGCCGCGGGCGCTGTTCGAATTCAATTCCAGCCTGTTGCTGTCGCCGCTCTTGATGCAGGCGCCGCGCGGCGACGGCCATCCGGTGCTGACGCTGCCGGGATTTCTGGCCAGCGACCTCTCGATGGCGCCGATGCGGCGCTATCTGAAGGAGCTCGGCTACGAGGCTCATGCCTGGAACATGGGCCGCAATCTCGGCGGCGTGTACGGCAAGCGGCGGGCGCTGCGCGAACGGCTCACCGCCGTATACGAATCCACCGGGCGCAAGGTCAGCATCGTCGGCTGGAGTCTCGGCGGCGTCTATGCCCGCGACCTCGCGCTGCAGCTGCCGGACATGGTTCGTTCGGTCGTCACGCTCGGCAGCCCCTTTGCCAACGACATACGCGCGACCAATGCAACGCGGCTCTATGAGCTGGTCTCGGGCGAGGGCGTCGACGACATTCCCGGCCTTCGTGAGGCGATCGCCGGCGACCTGCCGGTGCCGGCCACCTCGATCTATTCGCGCACCGACGGGATCGTTAACTGGCGTACCAGCCTGCTGCGGCCTTCGGCTACCGCTGAAAACATCGAGGTGCATCTGGCAAGCCATATCGGGCTCGGCGTTAACCCGGCAGCCCTTTGGGCCGTGGCCGACCGCCTGGCGCAGGGCGAGGGCGAATTCCGCCATTTTGACCGGTCGGGGCCGTTTGCCATTGCCTACGCGCCCCCGGAAAATGCACAATCCTGACAATCTGCCCCGGCTCGCCGGGACCGTGTGATCGCAAGAAGCGCCGCCAAGGCGCCGCGTCGTTATCGTCGGAGGAAACCCATGGCTGACGCCAAGAAACTCTCTTCGCTGGACGCGTCGTTTCTGTACCTGGAGACGCCTGAAACGCCGATGCATGTCGGCAGCATGGCCATCTTCCGTTTGCCCGAGGCCTACAAGGGAGATTTCTTCGAAGAGTTCAAGGCGATGATCGCGTCACGGCTTCACATTGCACCGATCCTCAAGGCCCGCCTGGAGAAGGCGCCGCTCGACGTTGACCATCCCTCCTGGGTCGAGGATGACCAGTTCGACATCGACCGTCACATTTTCCGCGCCAGTCTGCCGGCGCCGCGCGACCGCGCCACGCTGGAGCGCATCGTCGGATGGATGCACGCCAAGCTGCTCAACCGTGCCCGTCCGCTCTGGGAATTCTATGTCTTCGAGGGCATGAAGGACAACGAGATCGGCCTCTACTCCAAGATGCACCATGCCTGCATCGACGGCGGCGCCGGCGCGGCGCTCACCAGCATGATCTACGACATCACGCCGGTGCCGCGGGAAGTCGAGGCGCCGACGGCGCGCAAGGTCGCGCAGGAGCCGCGCGACATCGCTGCAAGCCTGATCGATTCCTATCGGCAGCTCTGGACCCAGCCGTTCGATCCGTCCGCCGCGCCCAAGAGCCTTGAACTGCCACGTACCGGGAAGAGCGACCTCGGCTCGATCCTGTTCGACAATGCCATGTTCCAGATCGAGACCGCGGTGAAGTTCGCAAGCTCGGTGCCGACCATGCTCAAGAGCCTGTCGGACGTCGTCGGCAAGATCTCCGATCCGAAGTCACGTGACAGCCTTGCCAGCATGGCTTCGCCGCCGACCATCCTCAACAAGTCGATCTCGTCCGAGCGCAGCTTTGCCGGCGTCTCGATCTCGCTGTCCCGTGCCAAAGCGCTGGCCAAGGCATCTGGCGGCAAGCTCAATGACGTGGTGCTGGCGCTCTCATCCGGCGTGGTGCGCCGCTACCTGATCAGCCAGGGCGGATTGCCGAACAAGTCGCTGACCGCGGCGGTGCCGATCTCACTGCGCGAGGAGGGCAACGCCGACGCCAACAACCAGGTGTTCGGCATGATCTGCTCGATCGCCACCAATGTCGACGATCCCAAGACACGGCTGGAGACCATCATCGCGCAGTCCACCAAGTCCAAGGAGATGTCGCATCCGCTGCGCGCGCTGATGCCGCAGGTCTCGAACCTCTCGATGTTGGGTGCGCCGATCGTCACGCAAATCCTGGCGCTGCTTTACAGCCGCTCCAACCTTTCCGACGTGCTGCCGCCGGCCGCCAACATCACCGTCTCCAACGTGCCGGGGCCGCGGCGGACGCTCTATGCCGCTGGCGCCGAGCTCCTGCATATCTTCCCGGTGTCGATCTCGACGCATGGCATCGCGCTCAACATCACGGTGCAGAGCTACCGGGATCAGCTCGATTTCGGCTTCATCGCGGGCGCCAACATCATTCCGCATGTCCAGGTGCTCTGCGACATGCTGCCGGAAGAGTTCGACGCGCTCGAGGCGGCCTACGCGCCGCCGCCTTCCGAAATCAAGGGCGCTGCTGAGTAAGGTCTGAAGTGATGATTGAAATGCCGCCGCTTCAGTTCGCCCAGGTGAACGGGATTCGCATGGGCTACTATGAGGCAGGGCCCAAGACCGACACTCCGCCAGTCGTGCTGTGTCATGGCTGGCCGGAGCTGGCGTTTTCCTGGCGTCACCAGATCAAGGCGCTCGGCGAAGCTGGCATACGCGTCATCGCGCCGGATCAACGCGGCTACGGGTCGAGCGACCGGCCGGAGCCGGTCGAGGACTACGACATGGAGCATCTCACCGGCGATCTCGTCGGACTGCTCGATCACCTGGAGATCGACAAAGCGATCTTCGTCGGCCACGACTGGGGCGGCTTCGTCGTCTGGCAGATGCCGCTGCGCCATCTCGATCGCGTTGCCGGCGTGGTCGGGATCAACACGCCGCACTGGGATCGTGCGCCGATGGATCCGATCGAGCTGTTTCGCCAGCGCTTCGGCGATCAGATGTATATTGTCCAGTTCCAGAATCCCGCTCGCGAACCTGACAAGATATTTGGCAGCCGGGTCGAGCAGACCTTTGACGCATTCATGCGAAAACCGCTGGCGCGTCCGCCGCAACAGGCAAACGACGCACCGATCGCCGGCGTCGGCGCTTCCGCCAAGACCAACCTCGCATTCCCGCAAATGATTGCGGCCTATGACGCCAGGTTCGATCCGCGCACGCCGATCCTCTCGGCCGAAGAGAAGAAGGTGTTCGTCGACACCTTCACGAAGACCGGCTTTACCGGCGGCATCAACTGGTATCGCAATTTTTCCCGCAACTGGCAGCGTGCCAAGGGGCTGGATCATAACGTGCGCGTGCCCTCGCTGATGATCATGGCGGAGAACGATGCAGTGCTGCCGCCATCGGCAGCCGACGGCATGGAGAAGCTCGTCCCCGATCTCGAGAAGTATCTGGTCAGGGATAGCGGCCATTGGACGCAGCAGGAAAAGCCGGAAGAGGTCAGCGCCAAGCTGATCGAGTGGCGTAGAAAGCGGTTTGGCTAGGGTCGTCATTGCGAGGAGCGAAGCGACGAAGCAATCCACGGCCACAAGCGCAAAAGCTGGATTGCTTCGAGGAGCCCGTCATCCGGCGGCGCTTCGCGCCGACCGGGTGGTTCGCAATGACGGTTGAGACATAGGACACGGCAGGAGACAGTTCGCGATGGCGTCCCCCAACAAGTTGAGCCCGATCCCGCGTCCGCCGACCAAGCCGGTGGTCGGCAACATGCTGTCGCTGGATTCCGCAGCACCGGTGCAGCACCTGGTGCGGCTCGTGAAAGAGCTCGGCCCGATCTACTGGCTCGACATGATGGGCGCGCCGCTGGTCATCGTCTCCGGCCACGACCTGATCGACGAGCTCTCCGACGAGAAGCGCTTCGACAAGGCGGTGCGCGGCGCGCTGCGCCGGGTGCGCGCGGTCGGCGGCGACGGCCTGTTCACCGCCGATACCAACGAGCCGAACTGGAGCAAGGCGCACAACATCCTGCTGCAGCCGTTCGGCAACCGCGCCATGCAATCCTACCACCCGAGCATGGTCGACATCGCCGAGCAGCTCGTCAAGAAGTGGGAGCGCCTCAACGCCGACGACGAGATCGAGGTCGTGCACGACATGACCGCGCTGACGCTCGACACCATCGGACTGTGCGGCTTCGACTACCGTTTTAATTCATTCTACCGCCGGGATTACCATCCCTTCGTGGAATCGCTGGTGCGCTCGCTCGAAACCATCATGATGACCCGCGGCCTGCCGCTGGAGAATCTGTGGATGCAGAAGCGGCGCCGCGACCTCGTCGCCGATGTCGGCTTCATGAACAAGATGGTCGACGAGATCATCGCCGAGCGCCGCAAGAACACGGACGCGACCGAAGCGAAAAAGGACATGCTCGGCGCAATGATGACCGGCGTCGACCGTGCCACCGGCACTCAGCTCGACGACATCAATATCCGTTACCAGATCAACACATTCCTGATTGCGGGGCATGAGACGACGAGCGGCCTGCTATCGTGCACCATCTATGCACTGTTGAAGCACCCGGAAGTGCTCAAGAAGGCCTATGAGGAAGTCGATCGCGTGCTCGGCCCGGACATCGACGCCAGGCCGACCTACCAGCAGGTGACGCAACTCACCTACATCACCCAGATCCTGAAAGAAGCGCTGCGGATGTGGCCGCCGGCGCCGGCCTATGGCATTGCGCCGCTGAAGGACGAGACCATCGGCGGCAAGTACAAGCTGAAGAAGGGCACCTTCGTCACCGTGCTTGTCATGGCGCTGCACCGCGATCCCAGCGTCTGGGGTCCGAATCCCGACGTATTCGATCCCGATAATTTTTCGTCCGAGGCCGAAGCCAAGCGCCCGATCAACGCTTGGAAGCCGTTTGGCAACGGCCAGCGCGCCTGCATCGGGCGCGGCTTTGCGATGCACGAGGCGGCGCTCGCCATCGGCATGATCCTGCAGCGCTTCAAGCTGATCGACGCGCATCGCTATCAGATGCAGCTGAAGGAAACGCTGACGATCAAGCCTGACGGCTTCAAGATCAAGGTGAAGCCGCGCACCGATGCGGATCGCGGCGCCTTTGCCGGCGCGAAGCCGGCGGCAGCCGCGTCCGCAGCAACGCCGCGGGCGCCGGCACGGGCTCGGCCGGGCCACAACACCCCGCTGCTGGTGCTCTATGGCTCCAACCTCGGCACCGCCGAGGAGCTGGCGACGCGCGTCGCCGACCTCGCCGAGGTCAACGGCTTTGCCACGAAACTCGGGGCACTCGATGACTACGTCGGCAAGCTGCCGACCGAAGGCGGGGTGCTGATCTTCTGCGCCTCCTACAATGGCGCTGCGCCCGACAATGCCACTCAGTTCGTGAAATGGCTCGACAGCGGCGAGCTGAAGAAGGATGCGCTCGCGAAGGTGCGCTACGCCGTGTTTGGTTGCGGCAACAGCGACTGGGCCGCCACCTATCAATCCGTACCACGCCTGATCGACGAGCAGATGGCGGCGCATGGCGCGCGCAGCCTGTATGAGCGCGGCGAGGGCGATGCCCGTAGCGACCTCGATGGTCAGTTCGAGCGCTGGTTTGCGAAAGCAGCGCCGCCTGCGATGAAGGAACTCGGGGTCGACACCAGCTTTGCCCGCAGCGCCGATGATGAGCCGCTCTACAGCATCGAGCCGGTGGCGCCGACGTCGGTGAATGCCGTCGTCGCGCTCGGCGGCATCTCGCCGATGAAGGTGCTGGTCAACAGCGAGCTGCAGAACAAGTCGGGCGCCAACCCGTCCGACCGCTCGACCCGGCACATTGAGGTGCAGCTGCCGGCGAACCTGATCTATCGCGTCGGCGATCACCTCAGCGTAGTGCCGCGCAACGATCCGGCGCTGGTCGATTCCGTCGCGCGCCGCTTCGGCTTCCTGCCGGCCGATCAGATCCGCCTGCAGGTGCCGGAAGGCCGTCGCGCGCAATTGCCGGTCGGCGAGATCGTCTCGGTCGGGCGGCTGCTCACCGAGTTCGTCGAGTTGCAGCAAATCGCGACGCGCAAGCAAATCCAGATCATGTCGGAGAACACGCGCTGCCCGGTGACCAAGCCGAAGCTGCTGGCCTATGTTGGCGACGACGAGGCGTCGACCGAGCGCTACCGCAGCGACGTGCTGGCGAAGCGCAAATCGGTGTTCGATTTGCTGGAGGAATTCCCGGCCTGTGAACTGCCATTCCACGCCTATCTCGAAATGCTGTCGACGCTTGCGCCGCGGTACTACTCGATCTCGTCCTCGCCATCGGGCGATCCGCAGCGCTGCAGCGTGACCGTCGGCGTGGTGCAGGCACCGGCCAGCTCCGGTCGGGGCATCTACAAGGGCGTCTGCTCGAACTTCATGGCCGGCCGCCGCGTCGGCGACACGGTTCACGCGACGGTGCGTGAAACCAAGGCCGGCTTCCGCTTGCCGGATGATGCTTCGGTACCGATCATCATGATCGGCCCCGGAACGGGGCTCGCGCCGTTCCGCGGCTTCCTGCAGGAGCGCGCGGCGCGCAAGGCTGGTGGCGCCAGGCTTGGCCCGGCCATGCTGTTCTTTGGCTGCCGCCACCCCGAGCAGGACTTCCTCTATGCCGACGAGCTGAAGGCTTTTGCAGCCGACGGTATCAGCGAACTTCACACCGCCTTCTCACGCGGCGACGGGCCAAAGACCTATGTGCAGAATCTGCTCGCGCAACAGAAGGACAAGGTCTGGAGCCTGATCGAGCAGGGCGCCGTCATCTTCGTCTGCGGCGACGGCAGCAGGATGGAGCCCGACGTCAAGGCGACGCTGATGTCGATCCATCAGGAGAAGACGGGCAGTAGCGCCGGCGCAGCCTCGAAATGGATCGACGAGATGGGCACGAAGAACCGCTACGTGCTCGACGTCTGGGCCGGCGGGTAGGCGTTAAATCGTAGGGTAGGCAAAGGCGCGCCAGCGCCGTGCTTGCGTCGCTCAAGATTAGGTGGGCACGCTTCCGCCTTCGCTCTTCGAGCTACGGCGGACAAGTCGCTTTTGCCCACCCTGCGGATCTGAGTTCACGCCGCCTTCGCTGCGGCGCCCTTGGCGTGCTCGGCGATCGCGCCGATGATCTGCGGCCACATCCGCATCGGCAGCGCATGGCCCATGCCGTCGATCATCACGAGCTTCGCGCCGGGGATCGAGGCCGCGGTGTCCATGCCGCCTTCGGGGCGCACCAGCGGATCGACGGTGCCGTGAATGACAAGCGTCGGCGCCTTCACCATGCGCAGACGCTCCTTGCGGCTGCCGGAGGCGAGGATGGCGCGGAGCTGCCGGCCGACGCCGGCTGGATTGAGGCCGCGATCCCACGTGCGTGCGGCGCGCGCGGGATCGAGCGTTTCGTCTTCCGGGAAGGAGCCCGCGCGCAGGATTTTCCAGGTCTGGGCGAAGCGGGCGAAGTACTCCTCCTTGCTCACCGGTGGCGGCGCCATCAGCACGGCGGCGGCCTCGCGCGTCGGTGGTGGTATCTTGGGATTGCCCGTCGTCGACATGATCGAGGTCAGCGAGCGCACGCGTTCGGGGAAGGTGACGGCGATCTCCTGCGCGATCATGCCGCCCATGGAGGCGCCGACGATATGCGCGGAGCGGATGCGCAGATGATCCATCAGGGCAATCGTGTCTTCCGCCATGTCGCGCAGCTTGTAGGGCGCGGCGACCGGGATCTTCAGGAAGCGCAGCTTCAACAGCTCGACCGCACCCAGGCGCTTGCCGCCGCTCATCTTGCTGGACTTGCCGATGTCGCGGTTGTCGAAG
>DATEJC010000660.1:0-2533 GCA_035278345.1 Bradyrhizobium sp.
AAGCTGAAGTCGATGGGCGTCAAGATCGTCGACAATGTCGACAAGAAGACCTTCACCGCGATCGCCGATCCCTATCTCGACAAGCTCGCCAAGGAGCTCGGCCCGCACGCCGTGAAGATCAAGGATCTGATCCGCTCGATCAATTAGGGCGCATTTCGTCGTCCCGGCGCGGACCGGAATCCATACTCCGTGCCGAACACACGCGGCACGAACGGCGCACCATCTGAAAACGACGCCGGTGATTATGGGTTCCGGTCTGCGCCGGGCGGCAACGACGACGAGGGGGACGAGGACTTTCATGGCTGCCGAAAAACTGGTGCTGCAGCGGCAGCGTCACCTGAAATGGCGGGCGCTCGACTGGCTGGAGCTCGCGCTGATGATCGCCTGCGGCGCGCTCTGCTTCGGCTTCTCGCTGTCGGTGACTGCCGACATCGTCACCCGCGTGCTCGGCAGTCCCTGGCTGTGGCTGCAGGAAGTCACCTCCACGCTGTTCATCTACGCCATCTTCATCGGCACCGCGGCCGCAACCCGCCGCAATGACCACCTCTATCTGACCGCCATATCGGAATCGATGCACGGCACCACGCGCCTGGTGGTCGAGATCATCATCCGCATCGTCGTGCTCGGCGTCGCGTTCTGCCTGATCTGGTACGGCTACATCAATTACCTCAGAGGCTTTGGCAGTTTCCGCTTGCCGTCGGGTACGCCGATCGCCTCGCTCTACGCCATCATCCCGATTTCGGGCGTACTGATCGCGCTGTTCACGATCGAGCAATTGGTCAACGGTGTGCGCAACGGCTTTGACCATCCCGAGCCGCCGGAAGACGACGGCGCGGTGCCCATGGTCGAGGGCAGCAATGAGGGGGTGCGGCCGTGAGCGCACCCCTCATCCTGACGCTGATGACGGCCTGCTTCCTGTTCTTCGGCTATCTCGGCGTGCCCGTGCCGTTCTCGCTGATGGCCGGCGTGTTCGTCGGCGCCGTCCTGTCCGATGTCGCGCTCGCTGCGATCATCCAGAAGATCTTTGACGGCGTCGATACCGAGGCGCTGCTGGCGATTCCGTTCTTCCTCCTGGTCGGCGAGCTCATGAGCTCGGCCAACGTGGTGCAACGCATTGCCAACCTCTCGATTTCGCTGGTAGGTCACATCAGGGGCGGGCTGTCGCAGGTCGTCGTCGTCTTCTCGATGTTCTTCTCGGAAATGTCCGGCTCGACCACCGCCGACGTCGCCGTGATGACGCGCGCGCTGGGCGGGCCGATGAAGCGCGAGGGCTATGAGCCCGCCTTCATCGCCGCGATCATCGCCGCCGCCTCGACCATCGCCGCCCTGGTGCCGCCGAGCATCACGGCGGTGGTCTATGGCGCCGTCGGCAACGTCTCGATCGCGGGTCTGTTCATGGCTGGCGTCGTGCCGGGCCTGATGATCGGCTTCGGCCTGATGATCTTCTGCTATTTCTTCGGCCCCGTCGGCATGCAGAAGCCGCGCGCGCCGCTGAAGCAGGTAGTGTTTGCCGCCGGCGATGCCGCACTGCCGCTGATGATCCCCGTGATCCTGCTCGGCGGTATCCTGTCCGGCTGGTTCACGCCGACGGAGGCCGGTGTCGTCGCGGTGTGCTGGATCATCCTGGTCGTGATCCCCGCGCTCAACCGCGGCCATATCAAGAAGATCCCCTACGACTTCTGCCTGGCCGGGCTGATCTTCTCGCTGCCGCTGATCACCATCGGTGCGGCCAATGCGTTTGGCTGGATGCTCGCGTATCTTCGCGGCGCCATCTACATCTCCGACTGGATTACCTCCATCGCCGGCAACGATCCGCATCTGATCATGCTCCTGATGGTGCTGCTCTTCACCGTGGTCGGCGATTTCATCGAACCGGTGCCCACCATCATCATCTTCATGCCGCTGGTGAATGCGCTCACACAAGCCGGCGACATCAATGCGGTGCATATGGGCGTGGTGCTGATCGCCACGCTCGCCTTCGGCCTGATCACGCCGCCTTATGGCCTCGTGCTGCTGATGGCCTCGAAATTCATCGGCATACCGTTCTCGAAGGCGTTGCGCGCGGCGCTGCCGATCTATGTCGTGTTCCTGGTCACCATCACCTTCACCATCTATTTCCCGAAGGTGGTGCTGTGGCTGCCCAAGCAGGTGATCCCGGAATCCGTCGGTTGCTTCAAGTCGCCGTCGGGGACAGGATATATCTGCCCGCAGTAGCAACCGGGGAAGTCACCCATGGCGGCCATGAAGACGGCGCTTGCCGCGCTCATCGCGTTGCTGGTCTTGCCGCAAGGAGCATTGGCGCAGATGAGGGTCGTGATCTCCGGCGGCTTTTCCGGCGCCTATGAAAAACTGCTGCCGGAGTTCGAGCAGACCAGCGGCATCAAGGTGACGACCGGATCGGGCGCCTCGCAAGGCGACGGGCCGCAAACCATCGGCGCGCAGCTCGCGCGCGGCGAGAAGGCTGACGTCGTGATCCTCTCGCGCGAGGGCCTCGACGGCCTGATCGCCGCCAACCGCATCGTCACTGGTTCGG